>JAEZFY010000213.1 GCA_023417265.1 Actinomycetes bacterium
ACACCGACGCCGGCTCCTAGCGACAAGCGACCCATGTCGCCGACGTCGGCGTCCCCCGAACTTGTTGACTCAGGAACTGGTCCTCGGGGTCAGACCAGGTGCCTTGCGGCTTCGATGACGACGGAGACGGCGGCGTCGACGGCGGCGTCGTGGGTGCTCGCGTCGGGGATCTCCTGGATGGTGCGGTTGACGAGGACGCCCGCCACCATGCCGGCGCGCCAGCCGTTGGCCGCGCACATCGTGAACAGGGTGGCCGACTCCATCTCGTAGTTGAGGACGTGCAGCGCCTGCCATTCCGCCATCGAGCCGCGCAGGTGGACCGGCACGAACTGGGACACCGTGTCGTAGCGCTCCTGGCCGGGGTAGAAGGTGTCCGACGAGGCGGTCACGCCCAGGTGGGCCGTGTGGCCGGTGGCCCGGGCGGCGTCCACCAGGGCGCGGGTGCACTCGAAGTCGGCGACGGCGGGGTACGCGAGCGGGGCGAAGTGGGTGCTCGCGCCGTCGAGGCGCACGGCGCCGGTGGTGACGATCACGTCGGCGACGGCGATGCCGGGCTGGATCGCCCCGGTGGTGCCGACGCGCAGGAACGTACGCACGCCGAGTTGGGCGAGCTCTTCGACCGCGATCGACGTCGACGGGCCACCGATACCGGTCGAGCAGATCACGATCGGGGTCGCATCGGGCCCGTCGTCGAGGTAGCCGAGCCAGCTCGTGAACTCGCGCGTGCTCGCCAGCGGTTCGGGGCGGGCGAGCAGCTCGGCGAGCTTCGGAACCCGGGCCGGGTCGCCGGGGACGATCGCCAGGCTGGCTCCCCGGAGCTGCTGGCGGGCGAGATCGAGGTGGAAGACGTCGGACACGGGCCTCACGTTATGCACAGTGACGGCCCGCCAAGTCACAGGCCAATTCACATGTTTTCGGGGCTGACGATCCACAGGGCGCGTCGTTCACAATGGCACGCAATGTCCGCCAGCCTGCGCCGCCCCACCGATCGGCCCCGCCAGCACGGCCCCGTGCTCGCCCCGGCCGAGCGGCGGGCGCTCGAACGCGACGGGTGGCGGACCACGCTCGACTACCGCGAGAACCACGTGCGTGGCCTCGACGGGCGGTTGTTGCGCGTGGAACCGGTGTGGGTGGCGGAAGCGGAGCGCTACGACGGCGAGGTCGTCGTCGCCTCCGCCACGGGGGCCACCGCCGAGGCGGCGTGGTGCCAGTTGTGCGCCGACATCGCCGCCTCGGTGGTCACCCGCCTGCGGCGCGTTCGCGTGGCGGCCCGCTGAGCGCCGTGCGCTAGAACGGCGGTATGGCTCGCATCGTCGTCTCCGGCCGCGTCCCGGCACCGGCCCTGGCGGTGTTCGACACCGCCGGTGACACGTGGATGTGGGATCGGCCCGACCCGATCCCCGCCGATCAGCAGGCGGCGGTGCTGGCCGCGCCGCTCGCCGACGCGGAGGCGCTGCTGGCGGTGTTCACCCGGGTCGACCGGGCCCTGCTCGACGCCGCGCCGCACTTGCGGGTGGTCGCCAATGTTGCCGTCGGCTACGACAACGTCGACGTCGCCGAGTGCACCGCCCGGGGCATCCAGGTCACGAACACGCCGGGGGTGCTCACCGACGCCACCGCCGACATCGCCTTCGGGCTGCTCTTGTCGGTGACCCGGCGGCTCGGCGAGGCCGACCGGCGGCTGCGCTCGGGGACACCGTTCGTGTGGGGGTTCGAGACGCTGCTCGGGGTCGGCCTGGCCGGACGCCAGATCGGGCTGGTGGGCATGGGTGCGATCGGTGCCGCGGTGGCCCGCCGCGCCCGGGCGTTCGGGATGACGGTCGTGTACCACAACCGCCATCCGATCGACCCGGCGGTCGCAGCCGAACTCGACACGCGGCTCGTCACCCTCGACGAGCTGTTGGCAACCAGCCACGTCGTGTCGCTGCACTGCCCGTACACCCCCGAGACGCATCACCTGATCGATGCCACCGCACTGGCGCGGATGCAGCCCGGTGGATTCCTCATCAACACGGCCCGCGGCAAGGTGGTCGACGAGGAAGCGCTCGTCAGCGCACTCCGCGACGGCACGCTGGCCGGCGCCGGGCTCGATGTGTTCGAGTTCGAACCCGACGTGCATCCCGGGCTGCTCGAGCTCGACAACGTGGCGCTCGCCCCGCACATCGGCTCGGCCACCGTGGAGACGCGCACGGCGATGGCGGTGCTGGCAGCCCGCAACGCGGCCGCGGTCCTCGCCGGCGAACCGGCGCTCACACCCGTCAACACCCCGGCAGGTAGCTTGCCGGCATGAGCTTCACCGGTGAATACGTCCCCAGTTCGCAGGCGTGGGTGCGCGATCAGGTGGCCGAGTACGAGGCGTCCGGCGGCACGCGGGCGAACACGCTGCGCGAGACGGGGATCCCGATCATCATCGTCACGATGCAGGGCATCAGCGGAGCGATCCGCAAGATCGCCCTGATGCGCGTCGAGCACGCGGGTGAGTACGCCCTGATCGCCTCGATGGGCGGGGCCCCCGACAACCCGAAGTGGTACGCCAACATCGTCGCCCACCCGACCGTGCTGATCCAGGACGGCCCGGAACCGAAGGAGTACACGGTGCGCGAGGTGTTCGGGCCCGAGCGCGACGACTGGTTCGAGCGCGGCGTGGCCGTGTTCCCGAATTACGAGGAGTACCAGGCCAAGACGATCCGGGTGATTCCCGTCCTCGTGGCCACCCCGGTGTGACGCCGGGCCGCGCCCGTCAGATGCTGGCGATCAGCTCGTTGAGGGTCGCCGACGGGCGCATCGCCGCCTCGATCTTGGCCGAATCGGGCTGGTAGTAGCCGCCGAGGTCGACCGGGCTGCCCTGGGCGCCGAGCAGTTCGGCGTCGATCTGCTCCTGCTTGGCCGCGAACTCGGCGGCGATCGGGGCGAACGCGGCGGCCAGCTCGGTGTCGCTGGTCTGCTCGGCGAGCGCCTCCGCCCAGTAGTGGGCGAGGTAGGCGTGCGAGCCGCGATTGTCGATCTGGCCGAGCCGGCGGGCCGGCGACTTCTCGTTGTCGAGCAGCTTGCCCGTGGCCGCGTCGAGCGTGTCGGCGAGCACCTGGGCGCGGGCGTTCCCGGTGACGGTGGCGAGGTGCTCGAACGACACCGCCAGGGCGAGGAACTCGCCGAGGCTCTCCCAGCGCAGGTAGTTCTCCTTCTGGAACTGCTGCACGTGCTTGGGTGCCGAACCGCCGGCACCCGTCTCGAACATCCCCCCGCCGTTCATCAGCGGCACGATCGACAGCATCTTGGCGCTCGTGCCGAGCTCGAGGATCGGGAACAGGTCGGTGTTGTAGTCGCGCAGGACGTTGCCGGTGACCGAGATCGTGTCGAGACCCTGGCGGATCCGGTCGAGCGAGAACGTGGTGGCCTCGACCGGTGACATGATGTGGATCTCGAGGCCGTCGGTGTCGTGCTCGCCGAGATAGGTGGTGACCTTCTCGATCAACTGCGCGTCGTGGGCCCGGGTGGCGTCGAGCCAGAACACGGCCGGGGCGCCCGTGGCGCGGGCCCGGGTGACGGCGAGCTTGACCCAGTCCTGCACCGGCAGGTCGCGGACGTTGCACATGCGCCACACGTCGCCGGCCGCGACCTCGTGCTCGAGCAACACCGTGCCGTCGGAGCCGACCACCGCGACGGTGCCGGCGGCGGCGATCTCGAACGTCTTGTCGTGGCTGCCGTACTCCTCGGCGGCTTGCGCCATGAGGCCGACGTTGGGCACCGAACCCATCGTCGCCGGGTCGTAGGCCCCGTTCGCCTTGCAGTCGTCGATCACCGCTTGGTAGATGCCGGCGTAGCAGGAGTCGGGCAGCACGGCCTTGCAGTCCTGCTCGTTGCCGTCCTTGTTCCACATGTGCCCGGACGTGCGGATCATCGCCGGCATCGAGGCGTCGACGATCACATCGGAAGGGACATGCAGATTGGTGACGCCACGGTCGGAGTCGACCATCGCCACGTCGGGCCGCTCGGCCGCAACGGCGGCGATGTCGGCTTCGATCTCGAGGCGCTGGGCGTCGGGCAGCGTGGCGATCGCGGCGAGCACGTCGCCCCAGCCGTTGTTGGGGTTGCCGCCGGCGGCGGCGATCGCCTCGCCGTGCTTGGCGAACACCGGAGCGAACCAGACCTTGACGGCGTGCCCGAACAGGATCGGGTCGGACACCTTCATCATCGTCGCCTTGAGGTGCAGCGAGAAGAGCACGCCGCGCTGCTTCGCGTCGGCGATCTGCTGCTCGTAGAAGCGCACCAGCGCCGCCTTCGACATGAACGTGGCGTCGACGACCTCGCCGGCCAGCACGGGCACCTGCTTGAGCACCGTGGTGGTGCCGTCGGCGGCGGTGTGGCGGATCGTCAGCGTGTCGGCCGCGGGCATCGTCAGCGAGCGCTCGTTGCTGCGGAAGTCGTGCTCGCCCATCGTGGCGACGTGGGTGGCCGAATCGGCCGACCAGCTGCCCATCGAATGCGGGTGCTTGCGGGCGTAGGCCTTGACGGCCTTCGGGGCACGCCGGTCGGAGTTGCCCTCGCGCAGCACCGGGTTGACGGCGGAACCCTTGACCTTGTCGTAGGTGGCGGCGGCCTCCTCGTAGGCGGGCACGTCGTAGCCCTTCGCCTGGAGCTCCGCGATCGCGGCTTCGAGCTGGGGCATCGACGCCGAGATGTTGGGAAGCTTGATGATGTTCGCTTCGGGGCGTGTCGCCAGCGCGCCGAGCTCGCCGAGCGCGTCGTCGGCGAGACCGAAGGCGGCGAGGATCCGGCCGGCCAGCGAGATGTCGCGGAGCTCGACCGACACGCCAGCCGCTCCAGCGAACGCCTGCACGATCGGCAGTAACGAGTGCGTGGCGAGCGCGGGCGCCTCGTCGGTGTAGGTGTAGATGATCCGGGCTGCGGCGGAGGGGTCGACGGTCACGGCCGCGAGGCTAGCCAGACGTCGCTGCGGGCACCCCGTCCTCGGGTCCGGTGACACCGTCGAGCCAGGCGATCAGGTCGCCCAGCACCTGGGCGTGGTCGGGCTCGTTGAACACCTCGTGGAAGAAGCCGTCGTAGTAGTGCGCCGTGACGGTGGCGTTGACCGCCCCCGCTTCGAGCCGGTGCGAGCCGGTGACGTCGGCGAGCGCGTCGGCGGTGCCGTGCAGCAGCAGGATCGGCAGACGCAGCTCCGGGTAGCGGGCCGGGAACCGCTCCATCGCCGACAGCAGGGCGCCGGCGACGCCGGCCGAGATCTTCCCGGTGAACACCAGTCGGTCGTTGCGGTAGCGGGCAACGACGGCCGGGTCGCGGCTGATGGCCTCGACGTCGAGCTTGTCCGGGCGCAACCACGGAGCGATCCGACCGAGCAGCTTGGCGGCCTTGATCAGTGCCGGCTTGAGCGAGCCGCCGGGCGCCAGCGCTGGGGCCGAGAGCGCCAGCCCGGCGAGCCCCGCCTGATGGTCGAGTACGTGCCCGACGGCGAGGTTGCCGCCCATCGAGTGACCGAGCACGACCAGCGGTGTCGCTGGGTGCTCGGCGGCGACCGCCGCGCGGAACGCCACGAGGTCGGCCATGAAGTCGCCGTACCGGCGGACGTAGGCGCGCCGGCCTTCGGACCGGCCGTGGCCGCGGTGGTCGATCGCGTGGACCCCGTACCCGGCGTCGACGAGCGCTCGGAACACGTGGGTGTAGCGCCCGGAGTGCTCGCCGAGGCCGTGCAACAGCAGCACGATGGCCCGCGGCTCGCCCGCGGGGAGCTGCCACTGGCGCCACAACGTGAGCCCGTCCGTCGTGTGGATCGTCGCGGTGCCCTGACGCATCGCCCGAGCGTACGCCGTCAGGGCGCAGGGGTGCGGGTAGCCGTGCCGATCGGCTCGCTGGCGCGGACGTAGCCGAGCAGGGGAGTGGCCCGCACCTGGGCCTGGGCGCCTTGTGGGGCCGCTGAACGCTCGTTGGCGAGCCACGCGTCGACCGACTCGCGGCGGCCGTCGTCGACGGCCAGATACGTGGCGTAGCCGGCGCGCTCGCCGAACGGACGGACGACCCACACGACATGGCGCGGATGCACCTCGAACGGCTGGCGGGTGCGCACGACCATGCCGGTGCGCTGACGCGTGAGCAGCGTGTCGATCGTGCCGGCGACGATGCACCAGCCGGCACCGGCGATCGGCACGGTGCAGGCGATCGACAGCCACCGGGCGATGCCCTCGAACAGGCCGATCCGACCGGGCGCCTTGTCGAGCACGCTCGTCAGGGCGCGCCCGTCGGCGACGTCGCCGAGGTACCGGCGCAACCACAACAGGATCGCCAGCGACACCACGCCGCAGATCAGCACCCGCACGGGGTGCTGCCCGTAGCCCGGCCGCACCGGGTACCGCACGCGCACCGTGTGCGGCGCGGCGCCGGCCTCGGACCACGCTCGCCGCGGGTCTTCGGCCACAATCGGCAGCTCGGTGAAGACCTGCCGGCTGAGCCCCATCACGAGTGCCCGGGCGAGCGCTTCCTGCTGCGGTGGGGCGCCGACCACCGACGCGTTGGCGGGAATCCGTTCACCCAACCGGGCCCGATAGCCGAGCCACGCCTCGGCGCGCTCGAGCCCGAGCTGGGTGGGGGTCGCGGCCGCGCCGCGGGCCCGCGCGATCGTGCGCCACACGAGTGTTGCGAGCCCCACCACGGCGGCCAACCACAGCCCGCGCGAGCGCCACGAGTCGGCGACGGCGACCTCGCTGCCGTCGCTGACGGCGCGCC
>JAEZFY010000277.1 GCA_023417265.1 Actinomycetes bacterium
TCTCCGCGCAGTCGATCAACCGCAAACTCGTCGAGACCCTGATCGATCTCGAATCCGAACGTGACCCTGGCCTCGACGAGGCGCTCGAGTTCACCGAGATTCCGATCGCTGATCTGCCGTTGTACAACTACGACCTGGACGGCGCGTTTCCGGCCGAGGCGACGCGCTTCAAGGACGCGATCCGGGCCAGTGACGCCCTGTTGATCGCGACGCCCGAGTACAATCGGTCGATTCCGGGTGCGTTGAAGAACGCCATCGACTGGGGTTCGCGCCCGTACGGCGACAGCGCGTTCGGCGGGAAGCCGGTCGGGATCGTCGGGACGTCACCCGGCGCGCCCGGCACGTCGATGGCGCAACAGCACCTGCGCAACATCCTCGCCTATCTCGACGCGCCGACGCTCGGGCAGCCCGAGGCGTTCGTCCAGTTCAGCGACGACCGCTTCGACGGCGCGGGCCGGGTCATCGACGAGGACACCCGCGAGTTCCTCAGCGACTGGCTGATCGCGCTCGAAGCCTGGATCGTCCAGTTCCGCAACGCCAACACCGCCGCGACCGGCGACGTCCCAGCGGCCGAGATCGACTCCGAAGATCAGGTCAACGACCCCGTTCCCGGCGCACCGTCCGACAACGTGACGATGTCGGAACTGATCGACGCGCTCGACGCCGACGGCTTCGGCGCCCAGTTCGTGCCGCGCGACGGCGCCGCGGTCGAGTGCTCGAACTGCCACGCCGTCGTGCCCGCCGGCGAGCTCGACGTCGCCGTGTCGCGGCGCCTCGAAGGCGCATCCGACCCGGCCGACATGTCGACCGTGTACGCCGCCCGCTGCCCGCAGTGCGCCACCGGCGGCACGATCGTGCTGTCCTACGGCATCAACGCCACCCCCGACGAAGCCGACATCAGCAAGGCCCTGCGCGGCGCAGCCTGAGCCCGCCGCCACGCCCGCGGTAGCGTCGCTGCGTGACCGGCTACGACGTCGAGCAACTGCGCGCGCACTTTCCCGCGCTGTCGTCGGGCATCGCCCACTTCGACGGCCCAGGCGGCACGCAAGCCCCGCGTCAGGTCGGCGCGGCGATCGCTGCCACGCTCACCGGGCCGCTGTCGAATCGCGGCCTGGGCAGCGAGTCGGAACGCAACGCCGAGACCGCGATCGCCGACTTCCGGGCAGCCTGCGCCGACTTCCTCGGCGCCTCGCCGGGCGGCGTGGTCTACGGGCGCAGCGCGACCCAGCTGTGCTACGACGTCTCCCGGGCGCTCGCCAAGGTGTGGGCGCCCGGCGACGAGGTGGTCGTCACCCGACTCGACCACGACTCGAACGTACGCCCGTGGATCCAAGCGGCCGAACGCGCCGGGGCGACCGTGCGCTGGGCCGACCTCGACCCCTCCACCGGCGAGCTCGACCTGGATTCGCTCGTCGCGGCGGTCACGCCACGGACCAAGGTCGTCGCCGTCACCGCCGCCTCCAACCTGCTCGGCACGATGCCGCCGCTGGCCGAGATCGCCGCCACCGCGCACGCGGTCGGGGCGCTCGTGTTCGTCGACGCCGTGCACTACGCCGCCCATCACCTCGTCGACACGGCGGCGCTCGGCGCCGATCTGTTGATGTGCTCGCCGTACAAGTTCCTCGGCCCGCACTGCGGGGTGCTCGTCGGCGACCCGGCCCTGCTCGAGACGATCACGCCCGACAAGCTCGCCCCCGCCACCGATGCCGTCCCGGAACGCTTCGAACTCGGCACCTTGCCGTACGAGACGATGGCGGGCGTCACCGCCACGATCGAGTTCATCGCCGCGATCGCACCGGGCACGGCGAGCGGGCGGCGGGCTCGCCTGGCGGCGTCAATGGACGCGATCGACGCCCACGAGACCCGCCTGCGGGTGCGCGTCGAGAAGGGTCTCGCCGATCTCGGGGAGGCGTTCGTGCCGCTCGCCCTCGCCGCGCAGCGCACGCCGACGCTGCTGTACACCCTGCCGGGCCGCCGGTCAGCGGACGCCTACCGGTTCCTCTCCGAACGGAAGGTGCTCGCGCCGGCCGGCTCGTTCTACGCCTACGAGCCGTACCGCCGGCTCGCCGAACACCACCGCCTCGACGACCCGGGTGCACTCCGGATCGGGATCGCGCCGTACACGAACGACGACGACGTCGACCGGCTACTCGCCGGGCTCACCGCCTTCGTTACGTGATCGCCCTCAGGTTTTGAGCCACGGGTAGCGCGCGGTGTCCTGGCTGGCGTAGTCGGGATCGAGGTAGATGAAGCAACGATGGATCAGGAAGTCGCGGACCTCGAACACGTCGCACCACCGCCCGGCCTTCCACTCCTCGATCCCGGCGTGCCACGGCCCGTCGCGGTGCTCGCCCTGGCTCGTGCCTTCACAGGCGAACGTGTCGCTCCCGGTCATGATCCAGTTGAAGTGCGAGTAGTGGTGCAGGATCGACGTCAGCGTGCCGCCCACGTCACCGAACATTTTGCCGATCTGGTCGTGGCCGGTGGCCAGCCCCCACTTGGCGAAGTACACCTGGGCCTCGGGTGCGAACAGGCTGAGGATCGAGTCGCCGGTGGACGTCACCCCACCGTTGTCGAACGCTTTCAAGTATTCGAGCGCGACGCTCTTGCGCTGCTCATCGGTCATCGTGCCGCGAGTGATTGCCATGCCCCCAAACCCCCTGCTCGGTCGGACGTTCGCGACCGTACACTGGACGGCGACATACCGAACACGGGGCTGACTGGTTTCGACGTTAGAACTGTTGTGCGGGTTTGCGACCCGAGTTGCTCAGACTCGCTAAACGGGGCAACCAAAAGAATTGCCGATGAGCAGTTCGCTCTCGCCGCCTGATTTCTAGGTGAGTAGAGAGTCATCGTGAGCAGTAATGCCGCACGGGGCCAGTCAGCTACAGCCCGGCAACAGAAGTAGCCGATGACGGTGGGAAAGACCACTGACGGCGAGAAAGACCGCTGGCCGCTCGGAAAGACGAGCCGGTGATCGCAAGATCAGTCGACCCGCCGGTTGGTCAACGTCAGGCCAGAAGTCGGGAATGGTCGTATCGGGTCCGTACACGGGCTAGCGGACGGGGGTTCGATTCCCCCCAGCTCCACC
>JAEZFY010000085.1 GCA_023417265.1 Actinomycetes bacterium
GAGGGCACGTCGTTCCGCTCGCTCGTCGAGCAGGTCTACCCGGGCCTCGCCGTGGAGCACGTGCATCACGCCGGCAACAGCTCGGGCGTGGTCGACGGGGCGGCCGCGATCCTGCTCGCCAGCGACGACGCGGCCCGCACCAACGGGTGGACGCCGCGGGCGCGCGTGGTGGCCACGGCCAACGTCGGCGACTCGCCGACGCTGATGCTCAACGCCCCCGTCCCGGCCGCCCGCAAGGTGCTCGCCAAGGCCGGGCTGACGCTCGACGACATCGACGTGTTCGAGGTCAACGAGGCATTCGCGGTGGTGGTCGAGAAGTTCATCCGCGACCTCGGCGTCGACCGCGCCAAGATCAACCCCAACGGCGGCGCGATCGCACTGGGCCACCCGATCGGCGCCACCGGGGCGATGCTGATCGGCACGGCACTCGACGAGCTCGAGCGGATCGACGGGCGCTACGCGCTGATCACGATGTGCGCGGCCGGCGGGATGGCGCCGGCGATCGTCATCGAGCGTCTGCCCGGCTGACGCCCGCCGGCGGCCACTCGCGCCACGCCGGACCACACCCGAACGGCGCCAACAGCACCAACGCCCGGACGGCCTGCTCCCACCACCGGCACGGTGGGGCGAGCCGGTGGGCCAGCTCGCCGGGGCAGTCGTGCAGGTCGGCCGCCAAGGCCCGCAGCACGCCGCGTTCGTGTCGGTTGAGATGCATCGAACCCCCCGATTCGGCGCCCCCGCGCCGGATCGGCCCGACCGTAGCACCGGGTCACCCCGAGCCGCCCGTGCAGGGGGTCAGCGCCGGCGGGTGGTGGTGCAGCGGCGCATCACGCGTCGTTGCGGATGATGGTCGGTGAGCGCCCGGTGGCACGTCGCGGTTTCGTCCCAGATCACGAAGTCACCGTCACGCCAGCGCCAACGCACCTGCACCTCTGGATCGTCGAGTTCGGCGTGCAACCGGTCGAGCAGACGGCCGTCGTCGCCAGCGGGGCCGACGATCCGGCGGGCGTACAGGGGCGACAGGAACAGGCTCCGCCGGGAGGTCACCGGATGCCGCGTCACCAGCGGTTGGGCGGTGCCGGGGTAGCGCGCCGCGAGACGCGCGGCGGCATCCTGCCCGTGGTGTCGGGCGACCGATTCGAGCAGCGCTGCGTCGGGTGCGTGGATCACCTGCAGCGAGTCGCACAACGCGCGCTCCGCGGGCGCGAGTCGGTCATAGATGGCAGCCGTCGACGCCCAGATCGTGTCGCCGCCGTAGTCGGGGATCGTGACGGCCGCCAGGAAGCCGAGCCGCGGGGCGTCCGGGGACCAGCTCACGTCGGTGTGCCACGGGAACCCGGCCGGCGGGCGTTCGGGCGTGTCCTCGATCGTCGACACACCGGGACGCCGGTCGCCGCCCACCGCCAGCTGCACCGGGGACGCGGCGATCGGGCCGAACAGGTGCGCCACCTGCTCGTGCTGGCGGGCGCTCAGGAATTGCCCGCGCAGGACCACCATGTGGTGGCGGGCGATCGTCTCGCGGAGGAGGTCGACGGTTTGCCGGCTTCTGACCGGCTGGCCGGCGAGCACGTCCCGAGCCAGGTCGAGGCCGTCGATCTCGGCGCCGATCGCCGCCGTGAGCCGGCGCACGCTCACCGTCGGGTGGGCGGCTCGGGGCGCGGCCGGGACGGGCCGCCCGTCGACCGGTGAACAGGGGGTGTCGAGCGTCGATTGCATGGGGTCAGCGTGCGCTCGCGGGCGGCCTGGCGGTATCGGCCATTGAGACGGTTGGCGTGTACCGAGATCAGCCGATCGGCCGATCCGCCCGACCCGGCCGGATCGCTAGCGTCGACGTGTGGACCTCGCCCGTTCGGCCAACTCGCTGGGCGTGCTCGTGCGGCTGCTGTTTGCCGTGATGATCACGGCCGCCGTGTTCGTCGACCTGTGGGTGATCGGCCGCGTGTGGTTCCTCGACCGGACGCTGTTCGACGGCCCGGTGCTGGTGATCTTCGGGCTCGGCGCGGTGGGGCTCGTGTGGGCGCTCAGGCCCGACCTGATCCTGGGCTGCGCGATCGCTGCGGCGACGCTGTCGGTCATCCAGACCCGCAACGCCCCGGGGGTCGGGTTGCGGATCGGCGCGTTCACCGAGTTCGTGATGCTGCCGGTGTTCCTCGGGGCGACGTTGCTGCGACCGGAGCGGGCCCGGTGGGCGATCGCCGCCGGGCTGGCCGGCGCCGGCCTCGCCGTCGCCCTGCGCCCCGAGGACGCGCCGATCCGAGCCGCGCTCGCGCTGCCCATGCTGGCCCTGCTCGGCATCGCTTGCGTCGTCGTCACCTACCTGCGCCTCCGTGACGCCGAGCGCCGGGCGAGCATCGAGGCCGCCCGCGCCGACGAACGCGTCGAGATCGCCCGCGAGCTGCACGACGTCGTCGGACACCACGTCACCGGCATCGTCGTGCTGGCTCAGGCAAACCGGTTCACGAGCGACGTCGCCCCCGGCTCGCCCACCGATCGCACCTTCGCCGACATCGAAACGGCCGGGATCGAGACGTTGGCCGCCCTGCGGCGCCTGATCGGGGTGCTCCGCTCGGCACCGACGACCGCCACCGGACCGACGCTCGCCGACATCGAGCGGATCGTCGCCGACCTCGCCGTCACCCACCCCCACGCCCGCCTCGTCGCCGACGCCGAGCTACGCGCCCGGTGGGTGCCCGCCGAGTTGGCGACCACGATCCAACGGCTCGTCCAGGAAGCCGCCACCAACATCCGCCGCCACGGCACGGCCGAGGGCCCGGCCGAGTTCCGGCTCACCACCGGCGAGCATGCCGTGCTGCTGACGGTCACCAACGCGTTCGAACGGCGCCCGACGCGGCCCGGCTTCGGGCTGGTCGGCATGCGCGAACGGGTCGAAGCGCTCGGCGGCACGTTCACCGCCGGCGCAGCAGACGGCGGCGGCGAGCGCTGGGTGGTGCAGGCGACGCTGCCGCTGACGCTCGGGTCGGTGCCACATGGCAGGACGGCCGGCCGATGAACGCGCCGATCACGGTGCTCGTGGCCGACGATCAGGCGATGGTGCGCGCCGGCTTCCGGATGATCATCGACAGCCAGCCCGACATGACCGTCGTCGCCGAGGCCGACAACGGTCGCACGGCGGTCGAGCTCGCCGAGCGCCTGCGCCCCGACGTGTGCCTGCTCGACATCCGGATGCCGACGCTCGACGGTTTGGCGGCGACGCGCCTGCTCGCCGGGCCCGGCATCACCCGCCCGGCCCGGGTGGTGATCGCCACCACGTTCGACTCGGACGAACACGTCGAGATCGCGCTCCGCAACGGTGCTGCCGGATTCATCCTCAAAGACGCCGGACCGCAGCTCCTACTCGAGGCGATCCGCGCGGCTGCCAACGGCGACGCCTTGATCTCCCCGTCGATCACCGTGCGCTACCTCGAGCGGATCGCCGGATCGGGGCGCCCGGTGCGCCGCGCCGAGCACCCGCTCAGCGGGCGCGAGCTCGACATTGCCCGCGCGGTCGCCCGCGGACAGAGCAACCAGGAGATCGCCACCGAGCTGTTCATCTCCCTGTCCACGGTGAAGACTCACCTCGCCAGCATCCAAACCAAGCTCGGCGTGCGCAACCGCGTCGAGATCGCGATCTGGGTGATCGATAACGATCACCGGTGAGCCCGCCGACACACCGCCCGGCGGGCACCGCTAGCGTCGGGCGGACATGCCTGACCGATCCGACCGCTCGGCGTGCCCCGAGTGGGATCCGACGACACCCGACGTGGTGGCCGACCAGCGCACCGCCTACGACGAGCTGCGCCGCCGGTGCCCCGTCGCCCACAGTGAGCTGCTCGGCTGGTCCGTACTTCGCCACGCCGACGCGCTCGCCGTCCTCGCCGACCACGCCACGTTCAGCAACCGGGTGTCCGCTCACGTGTCGGTGCCGAACGGCATGGACCCGCCGGAGCACACCGCCTACCGCGCCCTGATCGAGCCGTACTTCGCGCCGCAGCCGATGGCCGAGTTGGCGCCCGTGTGCGCGGCGATTGCCGGCGAGCTCGTCGCCGCCGCGCCGCGCCGACGCCCCGTCGAGGTAATGGCGGCGCTCGCCCACGAGTACGCCCTGCGCGTGCAATGCGCCTTCATGGGCTGGCCGGACGAACTGCGCGGGCCGTTACGGGCCTGGCTCGTGGAACAGCAGCGGGCGACCCTCGCCCAAGACCGGGCGGCCCTCGCCGCCAGCGCACAGCGCTTCGACGAGGTCGTCCGGACGCTGCTCACCGAGCGCCGCGATGCCGGCCCGGCAGCCCCCGACGACCCGACGACGCGGCTGCTCGCCGAGCGTGTCGACGGACGCCCGCTCGACGACGCCGAGATCGTCAGCATCGTGCGCAACTGGACCGTCGGCGAACTCGGCACGATCGCTGCCAGCGTCGGGATCGTCGTCGCCTACCTCGCTCAGCACCCTGACCTCGCCGAGCGCTTGCGTGCCGACCGATCAGCGATCCCCGCCGCGATCGACGAGATCCTGCGGATCGACGCCCCGCTGATCGCCAACCGGCGTGTCACCGCCCGCCCGACCACCCTCGCCGGCGCGGCGCTGCCGGCCGACGCTCGCGTCACGGTGCTGTGGGCATCGGCCAACCGGGACGAGGCCGTGTTCGGCCGCGCCGATGAGTTTCGGCTCGACCGAGACCCCGCCGACAACCTCTTGTACGGCGCCGGGATCCACGTGTGTCCGGGTGCCCCGTTGGCTCGGCTCGAGTTGCAGACGGTGACCGCCGCGCTGCTCGACGAGTGGTCGTCCCTGCAATGGCTCACCGATCCGGCGCCGGTGCGGGCCAGCTACCCGGCCGGCGGCTACCGCTCGGCGTGGATCGTCATCCCCGCGTGACCCGAGGCTCCGCGGATTGGTGGATGGGTGACCGACGCGACTGCCTGGCACCGCCCGTCGGAGCGCGTGCCGATGTCGTCGAGCCGGTGCCTGGCACGGGCAGCACGCTGGTGGTTTGGTCGTGCCCGGCACCGACTCCCGCGAGCGCCGCACGGATCGCGACGGGCGGTGCCAGGCACTCGCGGGCGACCTCGACCAGCAATCCGCGCGGCCTCCAGGCACTCGCCGATCGAACTCGCCGAGGTGCTCGTCAGCCGTCGTGGAAGCGGGCGTGGGGGACGCGGGGGGTCAGATCGAGCAGGTCGGCGAGGTGTTGTTCGGCCGCTGGGGCGCAGGCGGCGTACAGGCGGGCGACGATGTCGCGGGCTTGGTCGCCGACCCAGCCGTCCGGGGTGAGCCCGGCCGGGAGCAACGGTTCGCCGAGGATGATCCGGCGGTACGTGCCGATCAACAACATCCGCAGCTTGAGGGCCTGCTCGCCGGGCAGCTCGGCCATCGCCTCCGCGGGGTACGCCCCGAACCGCTCGACGAACTCGGTGTAGCGCGCCGACGCCCACGTCAGATCGGTGCTGCGGCGGGCCAGTTCAGCGCCGTCGAGCACGCCCGCCGCAGCCGGGGCGAGATCGCCACGGGTGACCAGCACACACCCCAACCCCGCCGCGTCGGCGAGTGGCGCGACGTCGTCGGGAGCCACCACCGCCGAGGCGAGCACGTTCGGGGCCACCGACCCGAAGCCCGACTCGGCCAGCGTCTGCCGAAAGCGGGCGCGCCGATCGGCAGTGGCCTCGCTGGCGTCGATCACGACGATCGTCCAGCGTCCGTCCCACGCCGGATGGCGCGGCCCGTAGATCCGCCGGTCGGCGCGGGCGAAGCGTTCCACTGCGGCCGGGGCGACGCCGTAGAACGCGCGGCGGCCGACGGTGGTCGGGGCGAGCAGGCCGCGGTTGACGAGCCGGGTCAGCGACGTGCGGACGAGCCGGTCGTTGGCACCGAACGGGGCGAGCAGGCGGGTCAGGTCGGCCACCGAGAGGGTGATGCCGATCCCGTGCGGGGCGACGCAGTCGCCGAACGCGGTGACCAGCAGGTTGCGCGCCGAGGGCGCTCCGTCGGAGCACGTCGCCGCGGCGAGATCGGCCACTGCCGCGTCGACCCCCTTGGCGCGCATCGTCGGGCGATGCTACCGACGCGCGCCGCACCACGCGGCCTGGGACGCCCGGCGAACGGAGTGCCGCGGCCACCACCCCGGCCTCCATACTTGGACCTCATGGACACCCCGAACGCGCCGGAACGCACCGACTTCCTCCGCGAGTTGGTGGCCGCCGACCAGGCCGCGGGCACGTTCGGCGGTCGTGTCCAGACCCGTTTCCCTCCCGAGCCCAACGGCTACCTCCACATCGGCCACGCCAAGGCGATCACGGTCGACTTCGAACTCGCCCGCGAGTTCGACGGCATCTGCAACCTGCGTTTCGACGACACCAACCCCGACACCGAGGAGGTGTCGTTCGTGGAGGGCATCATCGCCGACCTGGCCTGGCTCGGCTACCCGGTCGACACCGACAAGGTGCTCTATGCGAGCGACTACTTCGAGCAGCTCTACGAGTGGGCCGAGCTGCTCGTCCAGGACGGCAAGGCGTACGTCGACGAGCAGCCGGCGGAGCTGATCCGCGAGCAACGCGGCGGTTACGGCAAGCCGGGTGTCGAGTCGCCGTACCGCGACCGCCCGGTCGCCGAGAACCTCGACCTGTTGCGCCGGATGCGCGCCGGCGAGTTCGCCGACGGCTCGCTGGTGTTGCGCGCCAAGATCGACATGCAGCACGAGAACATGCAACTGCGCGACCCGGTCATGTATCGCATCCGCCGTGGCCACCATCACCGCACCGGCGACCGGTGGGTGATCTACCCCACCTACGACTGGGCCCACGGGCAGAGCGACGCGATCGAGGGTGTCACGCACTCGCTGTGCACCCTCGAGTTCGACTCGCACCGCCCGCTCTACGACTGGTACCTCGAACAGCTCCCGCTCCCCTACGACCAGCCGCGCCAGACCGAGTTCGCCCGGCTCGAACTCACGTACACGGTCACGTCGAAGCGCAAGCTCGCCCAGCTCGTCGCCGACGGCACGGTCGACGGCTGGGACGCCCCCCGGCTGCCCACGCTGCGTGGGCTGCGGCGGCGCGGCTATCCGGCCAGTGCCATCCGCGAGTTCTGCATGTTCGTGGGCGTCGCCCGCACCAACAGCCGGCACCAGATCGAACTGCTCGAGTCGTTCGTGCGCACCGAGCTGAATGCCACCAGCCAGCGGCGGATGGCCGTGCTCGACCCGATCAAGCTGGTGTTGACGAACTGGCCGACGGACACAGATGGCATGGCGCAGGTGGAGCAGTTCGAGCTCACCAACAACCCCGAGAATCCCGCCGACGGCACCCGCCACGTGGCGTTCACCGGCGAGCTGTGGATCGAACGCGACGACTTCATGGCCGAACCCGCGGCGAAGTACTTCCGTCTGTTCCCCGGCAACGAGGTGCGCCTGCGCGGCGCCTACCTCGTGACCTGCACCGGCTACGAGGACACGCCCGAGGGGCCGGTGGTGTACGCCACCTACGACCCCGACTCGCGCGGCGGCAGCGCACCCGACGGGCGCAAGGTGAAAGCCACGTTGCACTGGGTGTCGACCGCGCACGCGGTGCCCGTCGAGGCTGCTCTCTACGAGCGGCTTTACACGGCCGAGGTGCCGGGCGAGCGCACCGGCGACCCGCTCGACGACCTCAACCCGAACTCGCGAGAGGTGCGCACCGGGTGGGCCGAGGCTGCGCTCGCCGACACCCACCCCGGCGAGGTCGTCCAGTTCGAGCGGCTCGGCTACTTCGCCCACGACACCCGCCAGCCCGGCCGCTACCACCGCACCGTCGGCCTGAAGGACGAGTGGGCCAACCTCCAGAAGCGCCGCTGACGCCGATCACGGGGGCACCGATGAGTGCCTGAAAGCTCGGTGGATTGATGGTGTTGGGCACCGACGAGAGTGCCTGGCAGCGCCCGTCGCGCTCCGCTTCAGTGGGGGGTG
>JAEZFY010000126.1 GCA_023417265.1 Actinomycetes bacterium
GCGTTGCTCGTCGCCGCCGCCGCCACCATGCCGCGATCGTCAAGCGCCACATCCCCAGCGGACCGCGGTGTCGCCGGGCGTGGCGCGCCGGCGGTCGAGGGGTCGGGTGTGCCGGCGCCACGGCGGCCCACCCCGGCAACCAGCAAGTCCGGCGTGCTCGGCAAACTCGACCTGGCGCTGCAGCGCCACCGCGTGACGGCCTTCCCGGTGGCCGTGATCCGCAAGTTCGGTGACGACCGCGGCGGTCGGCTGGCTGCGCTGATCGCCTACTACGGATTCTTCTCGGTGTTCCCGGCAATGCTCGCCCTCGTCACCGTGCTCGGCTTCATGCTCGAGAACGATCCCGACCTGCGCGCCGACATCGCCAACTCGGCGTTCTCCCAGTTCCCGGTGGTCGGCGACAGCATCGCCTCGAGCGTCACCGGGCCGCTGACCGGCAACCCGATCGCCCTCGCGATCGGCCTCGGAGGCGCGTTGTGGGCCGGGATGGGTGCTGTGCAGGCCTGCCAGGATGCGATGAACGAGGTCTGGGAAGTCGAACGCGTCCGCTACCCGAGCTTCTTGATGAAGCGCCTGCGCTCGCTGCTGATGTTGCTGCTGCTCGGGATCATGCTCGCCACCTCGACCGCCCTGACCCAACTGGTGCAGGTCTTCGACCTCGGCCCGGTGACCGTTGCCCTCGTGTTCCTCGCCGCACTGGTGGTCGACATCGCCATGTTCGCGGTCGCCTACCGCGTGCTCACGGTGGCCTCGCCGACCTGGCGCCAGGTGTTCCCCGGTGCGGCGTTCGCGGGCACGGCCTACGTGATCCTGCAGACCGCCGGCGGCCTGTACATCGCTCACACCGTCAACGGCGCGTCCGACACGTACGGGACCTTCGCCGTGGTGATCGGGTTGCTGACGTGGATCTTCCTGATCGCCCAGGTGCTCGTGCTCGGCGCCGAGGTGAACACCGTGGTGATCGGGCGCCTCTGGCCACGCAGCCTGTTCGCTGAGGCAGCCACCGACAGCGACAAGCGCAGTCAGGCGGCGCAGGCGACATCGCAGCGCATGGATCACGCGATGGACGTCGACGTCGACTTCGACCCTGCTACCGACCCGGCCGCGGATCGGCACCGCTCCGGCGCGGCTACGTGAGGGGGACGCGCAGGGTGACGTCGACCTCTTCGCTGCCGCAACTGCGGCAGCGCATGGTCACGTCGATTGCGTCGTCGCTGACGACCGCCGTCGCCGGCCCGTACTCGTCCGACCAGTAGAACCAGTCGGTGTCGTTGTCGCCGCCGTTGAACACGACGTGGTGCACACCCGGGTCGAGCGAAGCCACGTAGGGCTCGAGCGCGTAGGTGCCGGGTCCACGGAACTCGGCGATCGCGAAACCGGCTGCCGAGAGTGCGCCCCCGGCCAGCGGCACCGGGTCGACGGTTTCCATCAACACGAGCAGGGTTCCCTCGTCGACATCGTGTGTGAGCGTCACGGCGAGCGCCTCGACGCGCCCGCTCACGAATCCACGCAGGTCGACCGACGAGCCGTCGAGCACCGCCGCCACGCGCTCGGAGCGGGCCTGGTCGCGGCGGTCGATCTCGGCGCGCTCGCGCTGTTCTGCCTGGCGGTCGAGTGCCCGTCCCAGCCCTGGGAACAGGGTGGTCAGCACGGCACCGCCCGCTTGCGCTTCGAGCTCGTCCTCGATCGCCTGCTCGTTGCCCTCGGCGCGCTGGCGCGTTCGACGGTCGGCGGTGGTCGTCTCGGTGACCTTGTTGTCGACCCACTTCTTGGCCGTGTTGGCGACCGCTTTCCAGCTGTACTTCCCAGACATACGTTGAGCATGCAGGCGCGTCCGGCGGCGCGCAAGCGTTCCGCAGAGACATGTGGGAAACCACGACGCGGGCCGCGCGACCCGCATCGGCACCGCGACGAACGGTGCGCCGCGGTCAGGCCGGCGTCGGTCTGCCCGTGGCGTCGACGGGCAGCGCAGTGACGTCGTCGGGGCGCCCCATCGGACGCGTCCACGCGGCGAACTCGAGCAGCACACCGTCGGGATCGAAGAAGTAGAACGAGCGCACGAACACGCCCGGATGGAAGCGCCGGGCGATCTGGTACTCGCTGTCATCGTGGTCGAGCACCATGCTGACCTCGACGCCCTCGTCGATCAGGCGTTGGCGATACTCCTCGAAGCGCTCGAGCGGCACGTCGAAGGCGATGTGGTTGAGCGAACCGTGGGCGGTCGTGATGTCGCCGGCATCCGGCAAGGCCGCCGCGTTGCCCACGCCCGGCATCGCCGGTGGAGCGTCGGGGAACCAGAAGAAGGCGAGACAGTCGTCGTTGCCGATGTCGAAGAAGAAGTGCTGCGCGCCGCCAGGCATGTCGATCGTCTTGACGAGCGGCATGCCGAGCACGTCACGGTAGAAGCGCACGGTGCGGGCCATGTCGCTCGACACGAGGGCGATGTGGTTGACACCGCGCAACTCGAACTTGGTGTTCACCGGGCGGCCGTCAGCCACGGGCGAACCGCTCGGCGTCGAAGTCGGCCGGCGACTCGCGCTCGACGATCGGGTCGTCGCGGTCGTCCCATTCGAGGCGCAGGGCCTTTGTCATCACGGCGTGCATGAAGTAGAGGCAGGTGATGTACGTGAACTCGAGGATCTCCTCGTCGCTGAAGTGCTCGTGCAGCGCGGCGAACACCTCTTCGGGTACGCGCCCGTGCTGGTCGACGAGATAGTCGGTGTACGCCAGCAGCGCCCGCTCACGGCCGTCGAAGCAGTCGGCGACCTGCCAGTGGGCGATCGCTGCGATCTTGTCGTCGGGCATGCCGAGCCCGCGGCAGCTCTTGCAGTGCTGCGAGTACACGAACTGACTCGCGGCGAGCCACCCGGCGCGGGTCTGGCCGAGCTCGCGGAGGAGCGGGTCGAGTCGCCGCCTCGGATCGCGGTACACCCGGAAGCCGTCGACGCAATGGGCGAAGATGTCGGGCACCAGGGCGAACACGGTCCACCAGTCGCCGGGCGTGCCGGTGGCCGTGCCCGGGTCGGTCACCGGGTCGCGCCCGCCGAACAGGAAGTCGTACATGGGGGCCACCCGGCGGGGCTCGGCATCGGCACGGTTGACCTGGCGGAGACGCGGCATGCCCCGATCTGATCGGAGCGGCAGGGCCCGCTACGAGCCGGAGCCCCGGGACCGCCGGAACTACGCTGTTGCGGCGATGGCCGCAGGCAGCACACCGTCGAGCAAAGCGATCACGCCACCCAAGGGCCGCCCGACGCGCGGTCGCCGGGGGCGGCGGGCACAACGCACGTTCGGGTCGACGTTCCAGTGGATCGCCGCAACGGCGCTGCTGACGCTCGTGTTGGTCGCCGGCTTCCTACTCCTCGACTGACGCCCCCACGCTGGAGGTCGCGCCGCCGGGTGCCAACTCGGCGTTCTCGCAGCCGATCCACAGCGCCACATGGATCGCGTGCTGTGCGTACGCCGAGGCGATGTCGGCCGCCGCCGGACCGACCGCGGCACCGGCCGTCGCCTGCTCGCTGGCTGCCTCGGCTGCCCACCGGTCGCGCTGGGCGAGCACCCCCGGGCAACCTTCGGCGACGGCGATGTCGACGGTGTCCTGCACCGCGGCGGGCACGTCGCCCGTGAACGGGACCGCCGGGCTGGGCCGCAGGGCGACGACGCGGCCGTCGAGCGTGGCCGCCGCGTACACGATGTCGGGCACGGTGGACGGCGCGGGCGTGGTTGCCGGCCGGGCGATCCGGCAGGTCGGGCTGAGCCGCAAGCGCACGTCGTCGAGGGCGGCGCAGCGGCGCTCGACGTAGGTCTCCGGCGAGTAGCCGAGCAGCCCCGGGTAGCGCGCCAACTCACCGACGTAGGCGTCGTACGAGCCGCACCAGCGCAGCGCGTCGTCAAGCCCGCGCACCTGGTCGGCGGGTTCGATCTCGGCGGCCGCCTCCGCCACCGCGCCGGCACACGTCGGCCGCTCGGCGGCAGCATCGTCGGCGCACCCGGCGGCCCCGACGAACAGGGCGAGGGTGGCCGCGGTGGTGATGCCCCTGGCCCGCGAAGCCGGTCGCTGACGCATTGCTCCCATCGTGTCACCCGGTGTGCCCGCTATGGTGACACTCGTTGGCGTCGTGGCCGAGTGGCTGAGGCAACGGCCTGCAAAGCCGTCCACGCGGGTTCGATTCCCGCCGACGCCTCCACGTGACCGCCGGTCATCGGCCCGTTCCGGGCGGGTGACCGGCGGTGCCGCGTCAGAGCGTTTGGCGCAGGGAGGGATGGTTCGGCGAGGCGGTCGCCGGCCGGGCATCGCCGTCGAACAGGGCCATCGCCGACAGGTCGCCCATTGCCGTGATCGTCGTGCGGATCGCCTCGGGCGGCATCGGCCGGCTGATCAGGTAGCCCTGGGCCTTGTCGCAGCCCATCTCGCGCAGCGTCTGCAGCTGTTGCACCGTCTCGATCCCCTCGGCGACGAGGTCGAGTGCCATCGACTGGCCCATCGTCACCAGCGTGCGCACCAGCGAACGGTCGTAGGCGCGATCGGCGATGCCGTTGATGAACGCCCGGTCGATCTTGATCCGCTCGATCGGGAACCGGCGCAGCATCGACAGCGACGAGTAGCCCGTCCCGAAGTCGTCGAGGGCGACGCGCACGCCCATCGCCCGGACGTCGCGCAGGGTCCGCTCGGCCAGCTCGGGCTCCTCGATCATCGTCGTCTCGGTGATCTCGAGCCACAACCGGCTGGGCTGCATCCCGGTCGCGTCGAGCGCCGAACGGACCACCGCGGCGAAGCCGGGATCGCCGATCTGGCGCGGCGATACGTTCACGGACATCGTCGTCGTCCGACCGACGAGACCCTCGTCGGTCCAGCGCCGCAGCGTCGCCAGCGCATCGTGGAGCGCCCACGCGCCGAGCTCGTTGATCATCCCGATTTCTTCGGCGATCTCCACGAACCCGCCCGGCGGGATGACCTGGCCAGGGGTGCGTTCCCACCGGATCAGCGCTTCGAAGCCGCTCAGGCGCCCGGTGGAGATATCGACGATCGGCTGGTGGTAGAGCCGCATCTCGCCACGCGCGATCGCCCCGTGCAGCGCGGTCTCGACGTCGACGCGGGCCGCGATCTCGGCCTGCATCGAATCGTCGAACAGGGCCACGCGGTCGCGCCCGGCGAGCTTCGCGCGGTGGGTCGCGATGTCGGCGCGGTGGATCAGCTCCTCGGCAGGAATCCCGCCGCCGCGAGGCGCCACCGCGAGCCCGACGCTGGCCGTGACGAACACGGTCGCTTCCGGCAGCACGATCGGCGCCCGCAAGATCGCCAGCAAGGCTTCGGCGCGGCGGAGCGCTTCGTCGGGCGAACCGGCCGACGGATCGATCACGGCGAACTCGTCGCCGCCGGTGCGGGCGATGATCGCCCCGAACAGGCTCGTCGCGTCGGCGATCCGGGTGGCCACCGCGGTGAGGACGTGATTGGCCGCCTCGTGGCCGAGGCTGTCGTTGATGTGCTTGTAGCGGTCGAGGCTGACGCGCACGACCGCCGTCAGCGGCGAGGCCGTCGCCGCGTCGGCCGGAGCGAGTTGCTCGGCGACGATCTCCACGAACCGGCGGCGTGTGGCCAAGCCGGTCAGTTCGTCACGGTGGAGCAGATCGGCGACGGCCTGCTCGGCCCGTCCGACCGCTCGCGGCACGAGCGTGCGCCAGGCGATCAGGACTCCGACGAGCAGCCCGACCACGACGGACGCGATCAGCGCCATCGCCATCGTGGTGGCAGTCATCTGCCGTGGCCGATCTGTCGCAAAGCCTGCTCCCAGAGGTGTGCGTTGGTTGGCGCATTGCGGTCGCGATGAACGCCGGGGCATCTATCGGCGGGTCTTAAGGAATCCGTAGCGATTTCTTGCTGATTTCTTTTCACAACGTGTCACCCCCGCCGGGCCCGGCGGCGCGGCGCACCCGCGCTGCCCGGCCGATCCGGTGTCGCCTACCCGCCCCAGGCGCTACCGTGGGAGCACCGACGCGCCACCCGCCGCCGGCTCTCCGCATGACCGATACCGACACCCACGCCGACGCAGCCGAGCCGACCACGCGGGTGGTCGTCGCCGGACCCCACTTGATGGCCGGGCTCCTCGGGCCCCGCGACACCTTCTTGCGCCAGATCGAGCGCGAGTTTCCCGCCACCACCGTCGTCGTGCGCGGCAACGAGATCGCCGTCACCGGCGAACACAGCGAGCGCGTCGGTCGCCTCTTCGAAGAACTCGTCGGGCTGCTCGAGCGCGGCCACGAGCTCGACGAGCGCACGGTCACCCGCTCGATCGGCATGGTCGGCGAGGGCGACAGCCCCACCGAGGTGCTGACCCACCAGGTGCTGCGCTCGGCCAAAGGTCGCCACGTGCGCCCCAAGACCGCCGGCCAGAAGCGCTACGTCGAAGCGATCCGCGAGAACATCATCACGTTCGGCATCGGCCCGGCTGGCACCGGCAAGTCGTGGCTGGCCGTGGCGATGGCGGTGCAAGCGCTGCAGGCCAAGCAGGTCGACCGGATCATCCTCACCCGCCCGGCCGTCGAGGCCGGCGAGCGGCTCGGGTTCCTGCCCGGCGACCTGATGGCCAAGATCGACCCGTACCTGCGCCCCTTGTACGATGCGCTCTACGACATGGTGGACGTCGAGGGGGCCCAGAAACTGCTCGAGCGGGGAACCGTCGAGGTCGCGCCGCTGGCGTTCATGCGTGGGCGCACGCTGAACAGCTCGTTCATCATCCTCGACGAAGCGCAGAACACCACGCCCGAGCAGATCAAGATGTTCCTCACCCGGATCGGGTTCGGGAGCAAAGTCGTCGTCACCGGCGACACCACCCAGATCGACGTGCCCGACGGGCGCTCGGGCCTGCACGGCATCGAGCGCATCCTGACGGGCGTCGACGGCCTCGCGTTCGTGCATCTGGGGGCGGGCGACGTCGTCCGCCACCAGATCGTCGCCGACATCGTCGAGGCCTACGAGCGCGCCACCACACCCGCGACCTCCGGCGCGCCGCGAACCCGTTGATGGCCGAGCCCTCCAGTCCCACCGGCGTCACCGTCATCGCTGCCGACGAACAGGCTGCGGTGACCGTCGATGCCAACCGTTGGGCGAACTTGGCGCAGGCCGTGCTCGCCGCCGAAGGGCGCTCGGGCGAGCTCACGCTGACGTTCGTCGAGCGCGACGAGATCGCCGCCCTCAACCGCGAACACCTGGGCGTCGACGGGCCCACCGACGTGCTGTCGTTCCCGCTCGACGCGGCCGACACCGACCCGATCTCCGGCGTGCCCGTACTGCTCGGCGACGTCGTCGTGTGCCCCGAGATCGCCGCCGCCAACGCTGCCACGCACGCCGGCACGCTCGACGACGAACTCGCCCTGCTCGTCGTCCACGGCGTGCTGCACGTGCTCGGCCACGACCACGCAGAACCTGAGGAGACCGCACGCATGCGCGCCGGTGAACTGGAGCATCTCGAGCGCCTGCACTGGCACGGCCCCGCCCCGGCCGGCTTCCGCCAGGTACCGAGCGACACCGCCGCGGCGACGGACGGTGCGTCGTGACGTCGGTCGACGCGATCCTGCTCGCGGCCATCCTCGTCATGCTGGTGATCCTCGCCGGGCTGGCGATCGCCGAGACGTCGCTGAACCGGATCAGCCGGGTCAAAGCGCACACGCTCGTCGACTCGAAGGCCACCAAGGCGGCGCACTCGCTGTACCGCCTGGTGAGCCATCCCGAGCTGTTCATCAACCCGCTCCTGATCGCCGTGACGTTGCTGCAGATGGCCCAGGCCACCCTGACCACGCTGCTCGCCGACCGGCTGTTCGGCAGCGCCGGGGTGATCGTCGGCTTCTTCGTCAACTTCCTCGTGTTCTTCATCACCACCGAAGCGATGCCGAAGACGTACGCGGTGATGCACGCCGAGAGCGGTGCGCTGCGCACCGCCCGGGTGACCGAGATGCTCGTGCGGTTCCCGCCGTTGCGGGTGATCTCGCGCGGGTTGATCGGGCTGACCAACGTGATCATGCCCGGCAAAGGCCTCAAGGAAGGCCCGTTCGTCAGCGAGCAGGAGCTGCTCGGCATCGTCGAGGCGGCCGCCGACGACGAGGTCATCGAGCACGAAGAGCGCGAGCTGATCGAGAGCATCATCGAGTTCGGCGACACGGTCGCCCGCGAAGTGATGGTGCCGCGACCCGACATGGTGATCATTCCCAACGCCGCCACCGTGACCGAAGCGCTCGACCTGGCGATCGACAACGGCCACAGCCGGCTCCCGGTGTTCGGTACCGAGGAAGTCGACGTGATCGGCCTCGCCTACACGAAGGACCTGATCCGCGCCGAACGCGACGGTGAGGGCGCCGGACCTGTGCTCGACCTGGTGCGGCCGGTGCGCTTCATCCCCGAGAACAAGCCGGTCGCCCGGCTCATGCGGGAAATGCAGGCAGGCAAGTTCCACATGGCGATCGTCGCCAACGAATACGGCGAGATCTCCGGCCTGATCACGCTCGAGGACTGCCTCGAGGAGCTGGTCGGCGAGATCGTCGACGAGTACGACGTCGAGGAACACGACATCCAGCAGCTCCCCGACGGCGACCTGCTCGTCGACGGCGGCACACCGATCCACGAACTCAACGAAGTCCTCAACATCGACCTGCCCGACGAGGACTGGGACACGATCGGAGGGCTCGTGTTCTCGACGCTCGAACACGTGCCCGCCGAGGGCGAGGAGCTCGTCTACGACGGGTGGCACATCACCGCCGTCGAGATGGAAGGCCGGCGGATCCGCAAAGTTCGCTTGCGGCGGCTCGGCCCGGCCGAGGATTCGCCGCTCGACCCCGAGTCCGCTTAGGTTCCCGTGGCGATGAAGATCTCGATGGAAGGCAAGGTCGCGCTCGTCACCGGTGCGTCACGTGGAATCGGCAAGGCGATCGCGGCGGGGCTCGCCGAGGCGGGCGCCTCGGTGATGCTGTCGTCGCGCAAGATCGATGCGCTCGAAGCGGCCGCCGACGAGATCCGCAGCGGGGGCGCGGCGGGCGAGCTGGCCGTCTACGCCGCTCACGCCGGGCGGGTCGAGGAGGCCGAAGCCTGCGTCGCCGCCACGGTCGAGCGCTTCGGTCGACTCGACGTGCTCGTCAACAACGCCGCCACCAACCCGTACTACGGCGCCACGCTCGGTATCGAGCCGTCGGCGTTCGACAAGACCGTCGAGGTCAACCTGCGCGGCCCGCTGTTCTGGAGCAAGTACGCCCACGCCGCGTTCGCCGAACAGGGCGGCGTGATCGTCAACATCGCCTCGGTCGGCGGGTTGCGGGCCGAGTTCGGGCTCGGCACCTACAACCTCACCAAGGCGGCGCTGATCCACTTCACCCGCCAGCTGGCGGGCGAGCTCGGGCCGACCCGCGTCGTCGGTATCGCCCCCGGTCTCGTGCAGACCGACTTCGCCGCCGTGCTCGTCGACAACTTCGGCGAGAAGCTCGCCGCGGCACTGCCCACCGGTCGGCTCGGCGAGCCCGAGGACATCGCCAACCTGGCGGTGTTCCTGGCATCCGACGCCGCCAGCTGGATCACCGGCGAGACGTTCGTGATCGACGGCGGGGCGGGCGTCAAAGCCAGTCTGTCCTGACCGCGCCGGGGTCACCCGGGCCGAGCTCGACCCGGCGGATCTTGCCGAGGCTCGTGCGCGGCAACTCCGAATGGAGCACGAGCCGGCGCGGCGCGCAGAACGCCGGGAGCGCGGCCTTGACGGCATCGCGCAGCGCCACCAGCGTGGGGGCGTCGCCGGCCGGCACGACGTGGGCCGTCACGACCTGTCCCCACTCCGGGTCGGGTGTGCCGGCCACCGCTACGTCAGCGACGCCCGGCACCACCCGCAACAACGCCTCGACCGGCTCCGGCCACACGTTCTCGCCACCGGTGATGATCAGGTCGTCGGCCCGGCCGTGCACGGTCACAAGACCGTCGGCGAGATCGCCGAGATCACCCGTGGGCAGCCACCCGTCGGGCGTCTTCGGGTCGCGCCCGTCGCGGTAGCAACGCAGCAGCATCGGCCCGCGCAGCTGGATCTCGCCGGCGATGATGCGGACCTCGACACCGTCGAGCGGGCGCCGGTCGTACACGACCCCGCTGCCGGTCTCCGTCATCCCGTACGTCGCCACCGCGTTCGATGGGCGGTCGGCGGGCGGGCGCGAGCCGCCGAGCACGATCACGCGGAACTTGGCCGGGTCGATCCGCCGCAGCGCCGTGGCCACCAGCGACACGAGCGTCGCCTCGCTGGCCATCACCGCCTCGGCGTCGAATCCGGGCTGCACGGTGAGCGCCGTCCCGGTGTGCAGGGCGCGGGTGACGACCGACAACCCGCCGACGTGGTTGAGCGGGAGGCACGCCAGCCAGTGGTCGTCGGCAGCCGTGCCGATCCGTGCTGACGTGGCCGCGGCCGAGGCGGCCACCGCGGCGTGGGTGAGGACGACACCCTTGGCGGTGCCGGTGGATCCGCTGGTGGCCATCACGAGTGCGTCGCCGGGCTCGACCGGTTCTCCGACCCGCATCGCGGCGCACACGGCCCGCTTGGCGGCCGGGGGGAGCCGTTGGTCGACCGGGAAGGCGGCGTCACCGGCATCCCAGATGCGCTGCAACTCGTCGACGAACTCCGGCCCGCCCGGCAGGTCGAGCGCCACCAACCGCGCCACGGTCACCAGCGGACCGGCGCGTGCCGAGAGAACCAGTGGGGTACCCGTCGAGTTCGCCCCTGAGTGCGTGGAGGCCCGAGGCGCGGGGAGGTCGGTGCAGGGATCACTCGAGGATGGGGTCGATCGGTGTCGGCACACCGACCGCAGCTTCGATCTGTTCGGCAATCGCGAGGCAGCGCAGATCGGTGAACCGGTCGCCGTGGACCTGCACGCCGACCGGCGTGCCGGCGGCCAGCCCGACGGGCACGACCGCGCCCGGGATGCCGAGCAGGTTGCCGGGCAGCACGGGGCGCAACGTGTCGGCGAGCAGCTCATCGATGCCGTCGAGCGCGTCGGCGTCGTGTTCGAACGGCGGCATCCCCCAGGTCGGCGACAGCAACACCGGATGCTCGTCGAAGAACTGCGACCAGGCCCGGGCGATCGCGAACCGCTGCCCGTTCTGGGTGATCGCCGACTCGAGCGTCGGCACGGGCCACCGCCGATGGAGCGCGGCGAGGATGCCCGACGCTTCCTCGGAGAGGACGAGGTCGAGCAGCGGCTTCTGCACGGTGAGGTCGGCGATCAGCAGCATCGCCCACAGTTCGATCGCCAGCTCGTAGTCGGGCGGCGTCGCCTCGACGACGTGGTGCCCGGCGTCGGCGAGCACGTCGGCGGCGCGGCGCACGGCGGCCACGATCTCCGGGTGGGTGGCACCCCCGGGCGGATCGGTCATCACCGCCACGGTGACCCGTTCGCCGGGCGCCAGGTCGGTCAACGTGGCCGGCACCGAGCGCGGATCCCGCGAGCTCCTGCCGGCAATCGCCGTGAGCGCGGCGCGCACGTCGGCCACATGCCGCGCCATCGGGCCTTCGGCGAGCATGACCTGACCGGCCAGGAGGGCGTCCTCGGGCGGGATCACCGTGGCCATCGGCACGACGCCCGTCGTCGGCTTGATCGAGGCGATGCCGCAGCAGTGAGCCGGGTTGCGTAACGATCCACCGATGTCGTTCCCGAGACCGAGCGGGCTCATCCCGGAGGCCAGCGCGGCGGCCTCGCCGCCCGACGACCCGCCGGCCGTGACGTGGGGGTTCCACGGGTTGCGGGTGAGCCCGTGCAACGTCGAGCGAGTGTGAATCCGCAGCCCGAGATCGGGCAGGTTGGTGCGCCCGATCGGGATCGCCCCGGCTGCCATCAGGCGGGCGATGCTCGGCGCGTCGACATCGGCGACGGCGTCGGCGAGCACCGGGATGCCTTGGGTGGTGGGTGTGCCGGCGAGATCGATGTTCTCCTTCACCGTGCACGGCACGCCGTGGAAGACGGGCAGGTCGGACGGGTCGGTGGCGTCGGCGAGCGCCTTGTCGGCGGCGTCGGCCGCCGCCAACGCGCGCTCGTCGAGGCGGCGGACGACCGCGTTCAGATGCAGGTTGACGGCGTCGATGCGGGCGAGGTGGGCCTCGACCACCGCCCGGCTCGACGTGTCGCCCGCTTTGATCTTGGCGGCGAGTTCCAACGCGCCGAGTTGCCAGAGTTCAGCCATCGGCCCATCATGGCGCAGCTATGACGACCATCTCGGACTGGTGGGCCGGCGCCCGGCCACGCACCCTGCCGGCCGCGGTCGTCCCCGTCGGGGTCGGTGCCGCCGCAGCATGGGGCACCGACGTGATCGGCGACGAGGTTGTCTGGTGGCGGGTGGTCGCCGCACTCGCGGTGTCGCTGCTCTTGCAGGTCGGCGTGAACTACGCCAACGACTACTCCGACGGGGTGCGCGGCACCGACGACGTGCGCGTCGGCCCGATGCGCCTGGTTGCCTCGGGAGCGGCCGCGCCGGGAGCCGTCAAGCGCGCTGCGTTCGCGGCCTTCGGGTTGGCGGCACTGCTCGGGTTGGCGCTGGCGGCCACCACGTCGTGGTGGCTGATCGCGGTCGGGCTGGCGGCGATCCTCGCCGCGTGGGGGTACACCGGCGGGCCCAAGCCGTACGGCTACCTCGGCCTCGGCGAGCTGTTCGTGTTCACGTTCTTCGGGCTCGTCGCCACGGTCGGCACCACCTATGTGGCGATCGAGCACGTACCCAACGTGGCGTGGCCGGCGGCGGTCGGCGTCGGGCTCCTCGCGTGTGCGCTGCTGGTCGTCAACAACCTTCGCGACATTCCCACCGACACGGTCGCGGGGAAGCGCACGCTGGCGGTGCGCCTGGGCGACACCCGCACGCGCTGGCTGTACGTCGCCCTTGTCGGTGGTGCGCTGGTCTGCGCCGCGGTCTGCGCGCTGTGGCGGCCGTGGTCGCTGCTCGCCGTCGCCGCCGTGGTGGCCGCCGTGGCACCTGCGCGCACCGTGCTCGGTGGCGCGCGTGGCCCGGCGCTGATCCCGGTGCTGGGCGGCACCGGCAAGCTGCAACTCGCCTACGGCGCCCTCCTCGCGCTCGGCCTCGCCCTCTGACGAGCGCCCCCTCCGCGTGCGACGGTCGCACCCGCGACGGGCGGTGCCGGGTGGGCTAGGGGTTACGGGTGGGGGATTCGGCGCGGGTGCGCAATTCGGTGACGGCGGCGGCGAGGCCACCGGGGTGCTTGAACATCCAGCTCCCGGAGATCAACACGTTGGCGCCGGCTCCGGCCGCACGGGCGACCGTGTCGGCGTTGATGCCGCCGTCGACCTCGACGTGGACGCGATCGAGGCCGCGTCGGTCGAGCAGCTCGCGGACCTCGCTGATCTTCGGCTCCATCGTCTCGAGATAGGCCTGCCCACCGAATCCGGGGTTGACGGTCATCACCAGCACCATGTCGATCAGATCGAGCACGTGCTCGACGGCCGCAACCGGAGTCGACGGATTGAGCGCCACGGCGGCGTTGGCGCCGAGCGAGTTGATCAGCCCGAGCGTGCGGTGGAGGTGGGTCGTCGCTTCGGCGTGGACGATCAGGCGTTGGCAGCCGGCGTCGACGTACTGGGCGGCCATCGCCTCGGGTGTGTACACCATCAGGTGCGCTTCGAATGGCAGCGTGCAGTGCTTGCGAGCGGCGGCGATCACGTCGGGCCCGAACGTCAGGTTGGGCACGAACTGGCCGTCCATCACGTCCCACTGGATCGAGTCGACGCCGGCCTGCTCGAGCGCGGCGACGGCGGCGCCGAGTTGGGCGAAGTCGGCGGGGAGGACCGAAGGGACGATCTGAATCGGAGGGGCCACGCCCGCACGGTAACGGAACGGCTGGACCCCGACCGTTCCGGGTCAGTCGGCGGGCGGCTCGCCTTCCCAGGCTTCGTCGGCGTCGTCCCACGCCTCGTTGCGGGCCTCGACGCGAGCCTGCCAGTTCTCGGCCTCGCCGCGCGTGGGGTACGGCCCGAGCGTGTGGTCGCCGGGACCGCGCTCGCTGGCCGGGACGGCGACCTTGCGGTCGAGGTCCCAGTACCACTCCTCGCCGGCGTGGCTCGTGCCGGGAGTGCTCATCGGGCGGGCTCCGACGCGTCACCGATCATCCCGCCACACTAGGCAGCATGTCCGCCACCCCGGTACGCGTGCGCCCTGAGCGGTTCGTGGCCGGCGGCACCGCGCTCGCCCGCGGTGGCGACGGCCGGATCGTGTTCGTTCGCGGTGGCGTGCCGGGTGACGACGTGTCGGTGGAGGTCGTCGACGATCGCGGCGGGTTCGCCCACGCGGTCGCGGTCACCGTCCACGCGCCGGCTCCCGATCGGGTGTTGCCGCCGTGCCCGCAGCGCCGCGCCGGGTGCGGTGGCTGCGATTGGCAGCACATCGACACGGCCACCCAACTGACGCACAAGGCGGCGATCGTGAGCGACGCCTTGCGGCGCACGGCGCGCCTGCCCGATGCCGACGTGCGGATCGGTGGGTCCGTGCCGTCGCAGGGCTATCGCACCACGGTGCGCGTGGTCGGCGACGCCGAGGGCCGGGCGGCCTACCGCCGTGAGCGCTCGCACGACACCGTTCCCGCCGCCGGCTGCCTGGTCGCCCACCCCGGCCTGCAGCCACAGCTCGAACATCCGGTCGAACCTGGGCACGAGGTAACGATCCGGGTCGCCGCGGCCACCGGTGCGGTCACCCGCGGCAGCGGGGCGCTGACCGAACGCATCGCCGGCGTCGATCTGCAAGTGTCAGCCGGCGCGTTCTTCCAATCCGGCCCGGCCGCCGCCGAGCTGCTCGTCGACGTCGTCGGGCGAGCACCCCGGCGCGCAGGCCGACCTCAGGTCGGCGCGCTCCCCCAG
>JAEZFY010000140.1 GCA_023417265.1 Actinomycetes bacterium
CGGCACACCCATCCCGGGAACCGCCACGGCGCTTCCGGCGCGCCCTCGGCGACGTGGCGCACGAAGCGGCTGCCCTCCCACGCCCGGCCCGGGTCGCCGACTCCGTTGGGGAGCGCCAGCGACCAGTCGGCGAGCGTCTCATGAACGGCCGGGCACCCGACCTCGATCACTTCCAGGCCGGGCGACGCCTCGAGTACCCGATGACGGATCTGCGGCGGCTGCAGCACGCAGTCGCCAGCGGACATGACGAACGGCTCGCCCTGGTCCTCGTAGACGACCCGGACCCAGCCGGCCATGACGAAGATCATCTGGAAGCGCACGCGATGGAAGTGCACGTAGTCGGGCACCGGCCCGCCGCCCGGGATCGTGATGTGCGAGGCGATGAACGCCCCGCCCCACCGGTCGGGCAGGAGATCGCGGTAGCGCATCCCGGCCCGCCCCGGTGCCGCCGTGCCATCGTCGTGGGTGATCGTCAGCACGGGCACTGCGCTCGGTACGTCGACCGTGCGTCCGACCGGGCGCACGAGGATCGTCGACCCACCCGGCAGGGCCTCCGTCCGCGCGGCTCCCTCCTCGACGTGGATCTGCAGCGTGACCGGCGCCGCCACGGGCGCGGCTTCGAGCCGCAGGCGCACGCCGTGCCCGGCCACGACCGCGATCGTCGGCGCGTCGGCGGGGAAGATCGCCTCGACGCGGAACCCGTACAGGTCGAGCAGGGCGGCGATGTCGGCGTCGAACCGGTCGGTGCGCAGCAGCACCTCGGCGTCGCGGAACATGGGGCTAGTTTGCCGTGCCGTGCACACGCGAGCCGACGCCGCAGCACTCGACGCGGCCGACCCGTTGGCCCCGCTGCGCGAGCGCTTCGTGATCGCCGACCCGAGCCTGATCTACCTCGACGGCAACTCGCTCGGCCGGCTGCCCGCCGCGCTCCCCGCCCGGCTGGCGACACTCGTCGGCCACGAGTGGGGCGGGCGCTTGATCGGCTCGTGGAACGACGGGTGGCTCGACATGGCCACGCGCGTCGGCGACGCGATCGGTGCACTGGTGGGCGCCGCGCCAGGTCAAGTCGTCGTCACCAACTCGACCACCGTCAACCTGTTCCAGCTCGCCGGGGCCGCGCTGCGGGCGTCCGGGCGTGGCGAACTCGTCACCGATGCCGGCAACTTCCCCACCGACCGCTACGTGCTGGCCGGGCTCGCCGAGCAGCTCGGCATGACGATCCGGCTGGCCGAGCCCGATCCGGAGGCAGTCGCCGAGGTCGTCGGGCCCGAGACGGCGCTCGTGTCGTTCTCGCACGTCGACTACCGCACGGGGGCGATCGCCGACATGGCGGCGATCAACTCGGTCGCCCACGCCGCCGGGGCGCGCACGCTGTGGGACCTGTCGCACGCCGCCGGAGCGGTGCCGGTCGAGCTCGACGCAACCGGCACCGACCTCGCCGTCGGATGCACCTACAAGTACCTCAACGGCGGGCCCGGCGCGCCGGCGTTCCTGTACGTCCGCGGCGACCTCCATGAAGCGCTGACACCGCCCATCCAGGGGTGGTTCGGACAGCGCGACCAGTTCGCGATGGGCGCCGAGTTCGATCCGGTGCCCGGCATCGGCAGGTTCGTCGGCGGCACCCCGCACATCGTCGGCATCGCCTGCGTGGAGGCGGGCGTCGACGTCATCGCCGAGGCCGGGATCGCCGCGCTGCGCCGCAAGTCGCTCGCCCAAACCAGCCTGATCATCGACCTCGCCGACGCCTGGCTCAGCGACTTGGGCTTCCGCGTGGCGTCACCGCGCGACCCCGCGCGGCGCGGCTCGCACGTCGCCCTCGCCCACCCCGACGGCTACCGGATCAGCCGCGCCCTCGCCGAGCAGGCCGGCGTGGTGGTCGACTTCCGTCGCCCTGACGTGGTCCGGGTGGCGGTCACACCGGCCTATCTGGCGTATACCGAGATCTGGGATGCGATCGCTCGGCTCCGGGAACTCGTCGCCACTGGCGGCCACCTGACGATCGACCCGACGCCGCAGCGGGTCACCTGACGCCCGTCGCGTGGTCATTCGTGTCGGGGGTGGCCGACCGGATCGCCGCCGGGCCGAACGTCGTCCGGCACGCCCGGCACCAGAACGCCTGATCGAACTCGGTGCCGCACGGGGCGTGCACGAGCACCGCCGTCGGATCGCCGTCGCCGAACCAACGATCGCCCCATCGCAGCAGGGCGACGAGCACCGGTGACAGCTCCATGCCCTGCTCGGTGAGCCGGTACTCGTAGCGGACCGGGCGCTCGCCGTACGGCGCCTTGTGGAGGATGCCTGCGCCGACGAGCCGTCGCAGCAGGTCGGCGAGCACCGCCCGGCCGACGCCGAGATCGGCCTGCAGATCGTCGAACCGGCGCACGCCCCGGAACACGTCGCGCACCACCAACATCGACCACTTGTCGCCCACCAGCGACACGACGTCGGTGAGGGTCGAGTTGCGGGACTGCCCGCCGGTCGACGGCGTGGCCGAGGACGAGGAGCGGCCGGGCACGAGCCGACGATACCCAACGCGGCCGGGTTCCAATTCCGAACCCAGGTTCGCTACAGTCGCCGCCCATGGACCGGGCCACGCTCTTGCACACACCGCTCGCCGAGCTGCTCGCGGCAGCCTCAGCACAGCGGTCCGGGACGCGCGTCACCTACTCGCCGAAGGTCTTCATCCCGCTCACGTTCCTGTGCAACGACGCGTGCAGCTACTGCACGTTCGCCCAGCCGCCGGCGCGGGTGCCGGCGCCGTACCTGGCACCCGACGACGTCCTCCGGATCGCCCGCGAGGGCGCCCGGGCAGGCTGCCACGAAGCGCTGTTCACGCTCGGCGAGCGACCCGAGGAGCGCTACCCCGTCGCCCGCGAGTGGCTCGCCGCCCACGGCTACGCGAGCACGGTCGAGTACCTCGCGGCGATGTGCCGGCTCGTGCTCGACGAGGTGGGCCTGCTCCCGCACGCCAATGCGGGGGCGCTGACCGCCGACGAGCTGGCGGCGCTGCGGCCCGTGGCGGCCAGCCAGGGGATGATGCTCGAGTCCCTGAACGCCGAGCTCGAGTGCCACCGCAACGCACCCGACAAGCACCCGGCCCGGCGGCTGGCAACGCTCGAGGCCGCCGGTGAACTGGCGATCCCGTTCACGACCGGCATCCTCGTCGGCATCGGCGAATCGCCCGACGACCGCCTGACCGCGCTCGAGGCGATCGCCGCCAGCCACGCCCGCCACGGTCACGTGCAGGAAGTCATCGTGCAGAACTTCCTCCCCAAGCCGCGCACGGTCATGCGCGCCGCGCCGGCGTGCCCGAGCGACGACTACCTGTGGACACTCGCCGCGGCGCGCCTGATCCTGCCGCCCGATGTGCACCTCCAGGCACCACCCAACCTCACCGACGACTTCGCCGGGCTGCTCGCAACCGGCATCGACGATTGGGGAGGCGTGTCGCCCGTGACCGCCGACCACGTCAACCCCGAGCGCCCATGGCCGGCCGTCGACCGCCTGCGCGAGGTCACCGAGGCAGCCGGGTTGACGCTCGCCCCGCGCCTCACGATCTATCCCGAGTTCGCCCAGGATCCCGAGCGGTGGCTCGACCCAGCCGTGCGCTTCGCCGTGCTCGACCGGTCCGATGCCGAGTCGCTCGGCCGCGACGACCCGGGTGCGCAGTTCCCCGAACGCGTGGCCGGCACGCGCGACACCGGCGACGGCGCCGACGTCGTACTCGTCGGCGAGCGCTCGACCGCGTGGTACTCGGGCGCCCCCGTCACCCCACCGAACCTCGTGTTTCATCCGGGGTCAGACCCCCGATGTAATGGGGCCGTCGGGGAGGTGCTCAGCGGCGTCCGCGCCGGCGAACAGGTCGGTGTCGACGAGTTGGTCACCCTGTTCGGGGCACGTGGTCCGGAGGTCGCGGCGGTCGCCGCGGCCGCCGACGAGCTGCGCCAGCGGGCGGTCGGCGACGCCGTGTCGTGGGTGCACAACCGCAACATCAACTACACCAACGTGTGCACGTTCAAGTGCAAGTTCTGCGGATTCGCCAAGGGCAAGCTGTCGCTGAACCTGCGCGGCACGCCGTACCTGCTGACGCTCGACGACATTGCCGCCCGGGCCGCCGAGGCGTGGGAACTCGGGGCGACCGAAGTCACCTTGCAGGGCGGCATCCACCCGAGCTTCGACGGCAACTACTACGTCGATGTCACACGCGCCGTGAAGCAAGCCGCCCCCGGCATCCACGTGCACGGCTTCACCGCCCTGGAGGTGTCCGAGGGCGCCAAGCGTCTCGGTGAGCCGTTGCGCGACTACCTGATCCGCCTCCGCGACGCCGGGCTGGGAAGCCTGCCTGGTACGGCCGCCGAGATCCTCGACGACGAGATCCGCTCCGTCTTGTGCCCCGACAAGGTCACCACCGACGAGTGGCTCGACGTCCACGCCACCGCCCACGCCGTGGGCCTGCGCTCGAACGTCACGATCATGTTCGGGTCGATCGAGCGCCCGGTGCACTGGGCCCGGCACCTCGTGCGGACCCGCGCCGTGGAGATCCGTAACCGCCAGCTCGGTTGCGCCGGGTTCACCGAGTTCGTGCCACTGCCGTTCGTCCACATGGCCTCTCCGATCTACCTGCAACGGCTCGCCCGCCGTGGCCCGACGTTCCGCGAGGTCGTGCTGATGCACGCCGTCGGGCGGATCGCCTACGACGGCTGGATCCCCAACGTCCAAGCGTCGTGGGTGAAGATCGGCGCCGACGGCGTGCGCCAGCTGCTGCGGGCGGGCGTCAACGATCTCGGGGGCACGTTGATGGACGAGAACATCAGCCGGGCCGCCGGCGCCGAGCACGGCCAAGCGATGCAGCCCGGCGACTTCGCCGCCCTCGTCGCTCCGCTCGAACGCCGGCTGGCGCAGCGCTCGACGCTGTACCGCGAACCCGTGCGGGCGGGGATCTGACACGCAACGCCCCAGCTAGACGAGCCTGGCCGGGCGACTACCTACTGGTCGGTAGGCAGTGGTAACGTGGTTGTCATGCTCCCCCGCGACCAGATGCTCAGCGAGCTCGAACCCGTCGTCGAAACGCTGCTCGAACGACATCTGGCCACGTCGAAGGAATGGTTTCCCCACGAGCACGTGCCCTACGGCCGCGGGCGTGACCCGATCCCCGGCGAGGCGTGGAACGAACTCGACTGCGACCTCGGTGGGGCCACGCTGACGCCCGAGGTGCGTTCGGCCCTGCTCGTCAACCTGCTCACCGAGGACAACCTCCCCTACTACTTCCGCTCGGTCGAGCACATGTTCGGCCGGGACGGCGCGTGGGGCACCTGGGTGCGCCGGTGGACGGCCGAGGAAGGTCGCCACTCGATGGCGATCTACGGGTACCTGATGGTCACCCGGGCGATCGACCCGCACGAACTCGAGCGCAGCCGCATGGCGCAGGTGTCGGGTGGGGTGTCGCCGGATCCGCCCTCGTTGCACGACGGGTTCGTGTACCTCGCCCTGCAAGAGCTCGCCACGCGCATCTCGCACCGCACCACGGGGCGCATGATCGGCGACACCGCCGGTTACGACGTGATGATGCGCGTCGCCGCCGACGAGAACCTGCACCAACTCTTCTACCGCGATCTCGCCACGGCTGCTCTGGCCCACGACCCGGACGGGATGATGGTCGCGATCGAACGCCAAGTGCGCACGTTCGCGATGCCCGGCACGGGCATTCCGAACTTCGTCGAGCACGCCCGGCGCATCGCCAACGCCGGGATCTACGACCTGTCGGTGCACCACGACCAGATCCTCGCCCCGGTGGTGTTGCGTCAGTGGGACGTCGAACACATCGAAGGCCTCGGCGCCGAGGGTGAACAGGCCCGCGAGCAACTGCTCAAGCGGCTGGCGAAGTCCGAGAAGGTGGCCCGCCGCGTCGCCGAGCGCCGCGAGGAAGCTCGCGAACTCGCCACCAGCGCCTGACCGGCCCGGCCGCCTGGCCGCGCCGCGCTGGAACAGAGCTACGCGCCGCGGAGGTAGCGCAGCACCGCCAGCACCCGGCGGTGGGCACCCTCGCCAGGTTCGAGGTCGAGCTTCATGAACACGTTCGAGATGTGCTTCTCGACCGCCCCACCGGACACGATCAGGCGGTCGGCGATGCCGGCGTTGCTGAGCCCTTCCGCCATCAGCTCGAGCACTTCGCGTTCGCGCGGCGTGAGCCGGTCGAGCTCGCTCGCTCGCCGCGAGCGACCGAGGATCTGGCTGATCACCTCGGCGTCGACCGCGCTCCCGCCGGCGGCGACGCGGCGCAGTGCTTCGAGGAACTGGTTGACGTCGATCACGCGGTCCTTGAGCAGATAGCCGACGCCGGCGACGTCGCCGTCGAGTAACTCGGCGGCGTAGCGCTCCTCGACGTACTGCGACAGCACGAGCACGGCGATGCGCGGGTTGCGGCGTCGGATCTCGATCGCCGCCCGGAGACCCTCGTCGGTGTGGGTCGGCGGCATGCGCACGTCGACGACACACAGATCGGGTTGCTGCTCGGTCACCGCATCGAGCAGGGCATCGGCGTCGCCGACCGCGGCCACGACGACGAACCCCGAGTCGTTGAGCAAGCGCACGACACCGTCGCGCAGGAGCACGGAGTCGTCGGCAACCACGACGCGCACGCCCGCGTTGGCACGGTCGGCCGAGTGGGTGGTGTCGTCGTTGCTCATGTGAGGGGGATCTCGGCGTCGATCGTGGTCGGGCCACCCTTCGGCGAGGTCACGGTGAACGTACCGTCGACCGCCCGCACGCGGGCGCGCATCCCGCTCAACCCGGTGCCGCCGCCGGAGGATGCGCCGCCGACGCCGTTGTCGTGCACGATCACGCGGACGTTGCGCCCGACGCGCATCACGTGCACCGACGCCACGGTGGCCTGCGAGTGCTTGAGGATGTTGGCGATGGCCTCGTTGGCGAGGAAGTAGACGGCCTCCTCCACATCTCGGGACAAGCCCAGGTCGGGGTCGACGTGGACGCTGATCGGGATCGGGGCCCGAGCGACCACCGCCGACAAGGCGGCGTCGATCCCGCGGTCCTCGAGGATCGCCGGGTGCAGCCCACGCCCGAGCTGACGCAGCTCGCCGATCGAGCCTTGGACCTTCTCGCGGGCACTGACGATCAGCTCGCGGGCCCGGGTGGGGTTGGTGTCGACGTGCGTCTCGGCCATGCCGAGATCGAGCCCGATCGCGACGAGCTGCTGCTGGACGCCGTCGTGGAGGTTGCGTTCGATCCGCCGCCGTTCGGCGGCCACGGCATCGAGGATGTCGGCACGCTGGCCGGTGAGCGCACTGACGCGTTGCTCGGCCGCGGCCAGCCGGTCGGTGCCGAGGAACCAGGCGTCGAAGCGGCCCTTGGCATCAGCGACCGGCAGCACGACGCGCGGGAACAGCCCGAGCATGACGGCGGCGACGGGAAGCGCCACGAGCGAGCCACCGAAGAGCCAGTTGATCGGGCCACCGTCGAAGAACAACTGCACCGCCAGCGAGAGCGGGAGCACACCGATCGTGAACGCCAACTGGGCGGCCAGCGTGTTGGCGGCGATGAAACCGACCAGTCGCCAGCGCTCGCGATCGCGCACGGCATCGAGCGCGCCCCGGGGGCCGACCCCGCGCACCGGCGCCAGCGGGCGCGGATCGATCGCGCGGCCACACGTGCGGTTGAGCGCGATCGTGACGCCGGCGAACGCACGCGCGCAGGTGAACACGGCGCCGACCATGAACACGCCGACGAAGATGAACAGCAGACCGAACGTCGTCGCTGCCAACGCCACGAGCACCCCGAAGAACACCCACGCCAGCACCATCGACGCCGTGAGGTAGGCGGTATTGCGCCAGACGTCCGGGTCGCCGAGTGGCGCGTACCACTGCTTGGCGACGCTGGCGGCGCGCTCCCACGTCCACTCACCGTGCAGGTCGAAGTGGCTCGTACGCGAGCCGCTCGAGGGGCCCTCGCCGTAGGGGCCGCCGGCGCCCGGCGGGGGCGGCGGCGGTGGCGGGAGGTCGGACACGGGGGCAGTCTCGCGCTCCTCGGTGGCGACGGGCGTTCCGGTGGTCATGCCTCGATCGTGCATGAATCGGCTCGGCCGAGCACTGGAGCACCCCGCCACATCGACGGTGGGGATAACCCGACGGCCGCTATGCCGCGGCGCGGACCAACACCGTCGTCAGCACGAGAACCGCGCCCAGCGCGATCGCGGCGGTGCCGAGCAGCGGGCCGAGCCGCGGTCCGGTGCCGCTGCGTACGGCCCAGGTGATCCCAGCGGCGACGGCTGCCACGGCAAGCTTGGCGATCAGAACCCGGCCCCATGTCGACGCCGTGAGGTCGCCGGCGGCGTCGACGATCAACGCCGTGAGCAGCACGCCGACCGCTGCGGCGGCGGCGCCGGCTACCACCGCGGTGGTCAGCCAGCCGCGCACGAGCGGTGCCAGTGGCCGCGCCGGCGAGCCGCGGCGGAACAGCCACACCGCCAGCAGGGCGATCACCCCGCCGGCCCACACGCTCACGGCGGCCACGTGGACGACGCTGGCGAGGGCGTGGACCACCCGCGGCCCGCGCGTCACGGTGTACCCGTCGAAGGCGAACGACAGCAGACCGATCACGGCCCCGGCGACGGCGAGCACACCCGCCCCGGCCGGCGACCAGCGCAGCTGATCGGCTGCGCCTCCGGCTCGGGTTTCCGGCAGCTCGAACAGGCCGGCGACGACGAGCGCGGCGCCGAGCAGGCGCAGCAAGGCGCCGGGTGCACGATCGGTCAGGGCGTCGAACCACCCGGCGTCGAGCGTCCGCGCCACGGCGGCAGCCTCGACGGCGGCCCCGACCGCGGCGAGCACGGCGATCCGGTGGGCGAGCCGCACCAGCGCGTGGACCTCCGATTCGGGGCCGCGATGGCTGCGGCCGGCGAAGTACAAGATGCCGGCGACCGCGCACACGGCCGGAGCGGCGATCCCGAGCCCGACCGCGCGGGCGAGGCTGGCGGCGAGGATCACGCGGCGACTCGGGGCATCCGGCTCGCGCCGCCGACCGGCCGCCGCAGTCCGCCCGACGCACGCATGCGTCGACCGTACCGGATGGGGTCTAAGTTGGCCACGGATGGCTGACGACTCGCCACCCACCGAGCGTTCCGAGCGCCGCGTCACGCTGCTGACCGTCGCCAACGCGGTCGGCGTGTCGCGGACCACGGTGTCGAACGCCTACAGCCGACCCGATCAGCTCACCAAGGAGTTGCGCGACCGCATCATGGAGGCCGCTGAACGTCTCGGGTACCGCGGCCCGAGCGCGGCGGGGCGGCTGTTGCGCACCGGCCGGGTGGGCACGCTCGGCTTGGTGTTCACCGACGACCTCGGCTTCGTCTTCTCCGATCCGAACACGACCCTGTTCATGCGCGGCGTGGCCGAGGCGACCGCCGCCGCGCACGTCGGCTTGACACTGCTGCCAATCCCCCGCGATGCCGGCCCGGCCGACCTCACGCTGCTGAACACACCGGTCGACGGTTACATCGTGTTCTCGATCGCCGACACCCACCCCGTGTTCGAGGAGCTGTTGTCGCGCGACGTGCCGCTGGCCGTCATCGACGAGCCCGATCCGGGCGACCGCTGCGCGTTCGTCGGTGTCGACGACCGCGAGGGCGCCCGCCAGATCGCCGCCCACCTCGCCGAGCTCGGCCACACCCGGGTCGCCGTGCTCGCCCACCGGCTCACCGACACGCCCGCCTGCCGCAGGGTGTCCCACGCCGAGCTGGTCAGCGCACCGTTGCGGGTCGCGCGCCAGCGCTACGCCGGATACCTCGACGGGCTCGGCCCGGACGTCGAGGTGCGCGCCCTGTGGGAGGCCGGCGAGCTGACGACGGACGCCGGGCGGACCGCTGGGGCCGAGCTCTACCGCGCCCATCCCGACGTCACCGCGATCTTGTGCATGACCGACCAGATCGCGATCGGCACGTGCCAGGCCCTCGAGCGGATGGGCGTCGACGTACCCGGCGACGTCAGCGTCGCCGGGTTCGACGACATTCCCCGGGCGGCGTTGTGGTCACCGGGGTTGACGACGATGCATCAGCCGCTGTTGGACAAGGGTCGGATCGCTGCCGGCATGCTGCTCGAACAGGTCGAGGGCGTCGACGAGCCCGGCCCGACCCGGATCGAACTACCGATCCGGCTCGTCGTGCGCGCGTCCACCGGCCCGGTCAGCGCGTCTGCGGCGCCGGCCAGTTCGCGACCACGGCCGCGCTGAGCTCGACCACCTCGGCCACCATCTGCTGGTGCGCCCGGAACGGCGCGCCGTGCGGGTCGGTCACGTCGTCGTGCGGCGACGGCTGCAGCATCGCCGCCGCCGTGCGTTGCCCGGCGAGCGCCCGCCGCCACTCGT
>JAEZFY010000249.1 GCA_023417265.1 Actinomycetes bacterium
GCCCCGGCGTCGTCCGCACCGGCGAGCACCGCTGCGCCGACCACCGCCCCGACGCCGGCCACCACCGTGGCACCCACCACGCCCGCCACGCCGCCGAGCACGGCCGCGCCCGCACCCACCGATCGGGTCGTCGTCACCCAGTACGGACTGATGCCGATCGGTGTGTGGGACGGCGCCGGCTGGCAGCATCAAGCGTGGGGCGACGACGGCCTGCCGACCTACACCCCGGCCGTCAGCGAGGCCGTCTTCACCGGGGTCGACCTGCCGGCCCCGGTCCCAGGAGGCACGTTCGATGCGCTCGACTACTTCTGTGTCGGCGACGAACAGGCGCCGCGACCTGTGCCTCCGCCCGGCGTCGAGCTCGGCGAGGCCGACTCCATCGCCGTCAGCGCCGACTGGAACGTGCAGCCGCGCCCGGTGCGCGCGGTCGGTGCCGCCAATCCCGAGTACGCGGCGCTCGGCGCGTCGCTCGTCGACCCGGCGTCGGGGGCCGACCCGGCGGCGGGGGAGGTCCGTCAGGTGGTGCGCGCCGACCTCGACGGCAACGGCGTCGAGGAAGTGCTCCTCACCTACGCCCGCCAGACACCCGACGCCCCGTTCGGGACCGCCGGCGACTACACGCTGGTCATCGCCCGCTACCCGCACGCCGACGGCACCGTCGACGACGCCGTGCTGTGGTCGTACTACGAGCAGGAGCCGGTCGACTTCCCCGACCCGGCCGACGCCGACCTGCTCGCCGTCGCCGACCTCAACGGTGACGGCGTGATGGAGGTGGTCATCGCGGCCAGTGCGTGGGAGCAGCTCGCCGTCGACGTGCACGCGCTTGTCGACGGGCGGCTCACGCGCGTGACCGGCGGCGGGTGCGGGGTGTGAGCTCGTTCAGAGCGGGGTGTTGCCGTGCTTGCGGCGCGGCACCCGCTCGCGCTTGTCGGCCAGCATGGCCAGTGCGGCGGCCACCTCGCGACGGGTCTCGGCGGGCTCGATCACGGCGTCGACGTAGCCGCGCTCGGCGGCGATGTACGGGTTGAGCAGACGCTCGGCGTAGTCGGCCTCGAACGTGGCCTTCTCGTCGGGGCTCGCCGAGCGGCGCAGGATCGCCGATGCCTGGCCGGCCCCCATCACCGCCAACTCGGCCCACGGCCACGCCAGGCAGACATCGTTGCCCATCTCCTTCGAGTCCATCACGATGTACGCCCCGCCGTAGCTCTTGCGCAGGATCACGCACACCCGCGGCACCGACGCCCGGCCGTAGGCGTACACGAGTTGGGCGCCGTGACGGATCATCCCGCGCCATTCGAGGTCCTTGCCGGGGTAGAAGCCGGGCGTGTCGACGAGCGTGAGGATCGGCAGGTTGAAGGCGTCGCAGAAGGCGACGAAGCGGGCCGCCTTCTGGCTCGCCGGGATGTCGAGCGTGCCCGCCAGGTTGAGGGGTTGATTGGCGACGATGCCGACCGGCCGCCCGGCCACGGTGGCGAACGCGGTGACGACGTTGCCGGCCCAGCGCGGGCGCACCTCGAGCAACGAGTCCTCGTCGACGATCGCCGCGGCCACCGCACGCACGTCGTAACTGCCGGTCGACGTCTCGGGAATCAGCTCCCCGGCTTCCGGGCAGGCGCGGTCGGGCGGATCGGTGAACGAGTCGTAGGCGTCGGCGCTCGGCGGCTCGGCGTCGGCGTGGTCCGGCAGGTACGCCAGCAGCTCCGCCACGAGCGCCGCCCCGGCGGCACGGTCTGCCACCACTGCCACCGGCAAGCCGGCGTGACGTTCGAGGCTGGCCGGGCTGCCGAGCTCCTCCTTCGACACATCGATGCCGGTGAACTGGCGCACCATCACCGGGCCGTTGACGAACGCGTACGAGCGCTCGGTGACGACCACGAGGTCCATCAGGCCGAGCAGCAACGCCGGCCCCGACACGGTCGGTCCGTCGACCACGGCGAGCATCGGCACCACCCCGGAGCACCGCGTCAGTTCGCGGGCCACCCGGCCCCACCCGTCGAGCGCCCCGATCCCCTCGGTGATGTCGGCGCCCGCCGAGCTGATCACGACCACCAGCGGGATTCGTTGTTCGAGCGCCGTGCGGGCACCGAACTGCATGGCCATCGCCTGACTCTGCGACATCGGCACCGGCCGGTCGGTGGGGGCGAACTCGACCCAGCTCACCCGGCGCCCGGCGATCACGCGCACGTGCGCACTGACCGGTCCGGGAATGTGTGCCCCGAGGGCGAGTGCGTCGGGGAAGTTCACCGGGGGGAGTGTGGCACCACGGCGCGGCCTGCGGCCAGCTACCCGCGGGTAGGCAGGCTCGGGAAGGCCGCCGGGCCGATGTGCACGCCCGGTTGCTCGTGGGCGTGGGCCGCGATCACCTCGGCGAGGATCTCGGCGACGGCGTTGGTGGCCGCGCTCGCGGCCGGACGGCGCCGCCGGATCAACGCCACCACCCGGCGTGGCAGTTCGGGCACGTTGACTCGCGCGAAGCGCCCGTTCGGATCGCGCGGCGTCGCCGTCGCCGGGCTGATCGCGGCCCCGAACCCGTCGATCGCCAACGACGACAACAAGGGCACGCCGTCGATCTCGGCTTGCGCTCGCAAGGTGACGCCGGCCGCCGCCGCGGCGCGGTCGAGCACGCGACGCAGGGCGGTGCCCTTGGGCGGCAACAACAGCGGCACCTCGTGCAGGCGGGCGAGGCTCATGACGTCGTCGGTGAGGGCGGCCTGGAGCGGGTGCCGGGTCGGCACGAGCAGGAACAGGTCCTCGGCGAACAGCGGCTCGACGAGCAGTTCCGGGTCGTCGATCGGCAGGTGCACGATCGCCGCGTTGAGTTGCCCGGACAGCACACCGGAAACGATCGAGGTCGTGTTCCCTTCGGCGATGATCGGGTGCACGCGCGGGTGGCGGGCCTCGACTTTGGCGAGCAGCTGCGGCATCAGCCAGCGGCCGGTCGTGCCGATCACGCCGATGCGGGCGTCGCCGGAGACGTCGTGATCGAGCGAGGCGATGTCGGCGGCGATGTCGTCCATCTCCTGGAGCACGCGGCGGGCCCGCTCGACCACCCGCTCACCCTCGTCGGTGAGGCCCCCGCCGGTGCGGTCGATCAGCACCACGCCGAGCTCGCGCTCGAGTTTGGCGACGTGCCCCGAGACGTTCGACTGCACCGTGTAGAGGGCGCGTGCGGCGGCCGAGAACGTCCCGTGATCGGCGACCGCCACGAGCGCCGCGAGTTGGCGGACATCCACGTCGGGGAGACTAGCCACCACCATCTGGTTTTCAGATCCGAACTATCGCATTGTTCTACTTGCGTGATGGGTGTCCGCATGTGCATACTTTCACAAGACACCGCGAGCGACGTCCCCCACGTCGCTGAACGGTGCAACATACGACGCGAGAACACCCCCCATGTTCCGCTCGGCGGAAATCTCCAACGGTTCCCCCAACCAGGAGGCTTCCAGGTCGAGACGCCCCGGTCCCCCACCGGGGCGTTTCCCGTTTTTCTTCCCGCATCCAGACGGCGGGTCTAGTGTCCGGTGCGTGGGTGGTGCGGCGTTCTTCGATCTGGACCGCACGTTGTTGCGGGGGGCGTCGGGGCCGATCTTGGCGACCGCCCTGCGCGAGGCCGGGCTGGTCACGCGCAACCTGCCGGGGGAGCGGCTGCTCTACGAGGTGTTCAACCGCTACGGCGAGCTGCTGCCCTCGATGGTGCTCGCCCGCCAAGCGGTGCGGCTCGCCACCGGTCGCTCGCGGCGGCTGCTGGCGGCGGCGGCCGAGGGGGTCGCCGAACGGCTCGTCGGGGAGATGCAACCGTTTGCCCACGCAGTGCTCGAACAGCACCGCGACGAAGGCCGCCCGCTGGTGCTCGCCACCACCACCCCCTACGACCTCGTCAAGCCGTTCGCCGACCGGCTCGGCCTCGACGACGTGATCGCCACTCGTTACGCGGTGGGCGACGACGACGACACCTACACGGGGCTGCTCGCCGGCCCGTTCACGTGGTCGACCGGCAAACTCGCCGCGGTGCGCACGTGGGCGACCGAGCACGACGTCGACCTGGCCGAGAGCTACGCCTATTCCGACAGCGTCTACGACGCCCCGCTGCTCAACTCGGTCGGGCACCCGTTCGCGGTCAACCCGGACCCGCGCCTGCGCGTGCTCGCCGCTGCCGCGCGCTGGCCGACGTTGCACCTCGATGTGCCGCCCGGGGTGGTCAAGGTCCCGGTGCTCGGCGTCGAGGTGCAACGCCTCGCCCTGCCGTTCGCCACCACTGCGGCGGCCCCGTTCGCGCACATCGGCATCAACGGCGTCGAGCACATCCCGTCCGACGGCCCGGTGATCCTCGTCGCCAACCACCGCTCGTACTTCGACACGATGGTGATGGCCAACGTGGTCGCCCGCTCGGGACGCACGGCCCGATTCCTCGGCAAGCGCGAAGTGTTCGACGCTCCGGTGCTCGGTCAGGTCGCCGCCGCGTTCGGGGGTATCCCCGTCGCCCGCGGCACCGGTTCGGACGCGCCGTTGGAGGCCGCCGTGGCCGCGCTCGAGGCCGGCGAGCTGGTAGCGCTGATGCCGCAGGGCACGATCCCGCGCGGCCCGGCATTCTTCGACCCGGAACTGAAGGGCCGCTGGGGTGCGGCCCGCCTGGCGGCCGCCACCCGGGCACCCGTGGTCCCGGTCGGGCTGTGGGGGACCGAGCGGGTGTGGCCGCGCTCGGCGCGCCTGCCGAACCTGTGGAACGTGATCGATCCGCCGTCGGTCACCGCCACCGTCGGTCCGCCGGTCGAGCTCAAGTACCGCAGCCCCGACGCCGACACGCGCCGGATCATGCAGGCGATCACCGGCCTGCTGCCGCCCGAGGCCCGGCGCCGGTTCGAGCCGACCGCGGACGACCTTGCCCGCACGTATCCGCCCGGCTACCGCGGCGACCCGGCGGCGGAGCAGCAACGCCGCCCCGGCAAGGACACGTGAGGGGAATACCGCTCGTAACCAGAACGTTACGCGACTAGGGTGACCCCGATACCCAGGAGGCGATGTTCATGGACACGGTGGCGCAGACGGATCGGGGCGACGGCCCCCGACCCGGCGCGCGTTCCCGTGCGCTCGCCGTCTGGCGGAGCCGCTACGGCGCCCGGCTGCTGATCGAGATCGGCATCTGCGGCGGTCTGCTGCTGATCTACCGCACGATCCGGATGGTCAACAAGACCGACCTGCGCGACGCGTTCGGCAACGCCCACGAGATCATCCGCCTCGAGCAGTCGCTCGGCATGCCGTTCGAGGACGACATCCAGCGCTGGCTGATGGAGCACGAGATCTTCGTCAAAGCGCTCAACTGGTACTACATCCTGTTCCACTTCCCGGTCGCGATCGGGCTCTTGCTGTGGCTCTACCTGTGGCACGGCGAGCGGTATCGCGGGTTCCGCAACCTGATGGCGTTCGTCACCTTCGCGGCCCTGCTGATCCACCTCGTCTACCCGCTCGCCCCACCGCGGATGATGGTCGGCTTCGTCGACACCATGGAAGCGTTCGGTCCGAACATCTACCCGCAGAACGCCCTGAAGGGCGCCGCCAACCAGATCGCGGCGATGCCCTCGCTGCACTTCGGATGGGCGATGATCGCGGCGATCGCGATCATCTCGGTCGCCCGCACGCGCTGGCGCTGGCTGAGCCTGCTGCACCCCGCGCTGATGACGCTGGCGATCATCGGCACCGCCAACCACTGGTGGATGGACGCCGCCGCGGCGGCGCTGCTGATCGTCGGGGCGATCGCCGTGTGGCGCGGTGTGTCGGCCTGGATCGGCGACCGGCGCTGGTCGTGGACCAAGTTCCGGTTCGAGACGAGCGCCGGCATCGCCCAGCTCGAGGCGTTCGCCAACGAGCCGGCGCGCGGCACCTGCCCCGCCGACTGAACCCGTCAGCTGGCGGCGGCCACCTTCTGGCGCACGATGTTGAGCGCCGACCCGGCCGTGAACCAGGCGACCTGCTCGTCGCTGAACGTGTGCGTGCACTCGAAGTCGATCGTGTCGCCGGACGGCTTGACGATCTGGCAGCGCACCGGCTGACCGGGCACCGGCGGCAGGCCGAGCACGTTGATCCGGTCGTCTTCCTCGATCAGGTCGTAGGTGGCCGGATCGGCAAACGTCAACGGCACCATGCCCTGCTTCTTGAGGTTGGTCTCGTGGATCCGGGCGAAGCTACGGGCGATCGCCACCAGCCCACCCCGGAAGCGCGGCTCCATCGCCGCGTGCTCGCGTGACGAGCCCTCGCCCATGTTCTGGTCGCCGATCACGACCCACGCCTGGCCGGCCTCGTGGTACTGCTTGGCCAGATCGGGGAAGCTCAACATCTCGCCGGTGAGGGCCGACTTGCCCTGCCCGACGATGCCGTCGTGGTACGCCGACACGGCGCCGAGATAGAGGTTGCCGGAGATGTTCTCGAGGTGGCCGCGGTACTTCAGCCACGGGCCGGCCATCGAGATGTGGTCGGTGGTGAACTTGCCCTGGGCCTTCACGAGCACCGGCAGGTTGCGGTAGTCCTGCCCGTCCCACGCCGGGAACGGCTCGAGCAGTTGCAGGCGGTCGCTGTTCGGGTCGACCGCGACCGACACATCGGAACCGTCGGCGGGCGGGGCCGTGAACGTGTTCTCGCCCGGGTCGTAGCCGGCCTCAGGGAGGATCTCGCCAACGGGTGCGGTGAGCGTGACCTCGCTGCCGTCGGGCGCGGTCAGCGTGTCGGTGGTCGGATCGAAGTCGAGCTTGCCGGACAGGGCGATCGCCATCACGGTCTCGGGCGAGGTGACGAACGAGAGCGTGTTCGCGGAACCGTCGTTGCGCTTCGGGAAGTTGCGGTTGTACGAGTTGACGATCGTGTTCGGGCGGCCGGTGATGTCGGCCGGCCGGCTCCACTGCCCGATGCACGGGCCGCAGGCGTTGGCGAGCACCGTGGCGCCGACCGCTTCGAGGTCAGCGAGCAGGCCGTCGCGTTCGATCGTCGCGCGGATCTGCTCGGAGCCGGGGGTGATCAGCAGCTCGGTCTTGGCGGTGAGCCCCTTGGCCGCGGCTTGCCGGGCGATCGACGCCACGCGGGTGATGTCCTCGTACGACGAGTTCGTGCACGAACCGATCAGAGCGGCCGACACCTCGAGCGGCCAGCCGTGCTCGGTGGCCTGGGCGCCGACCCCGGCGGCGCCGACCCGGTGCGCCCGGTCGGGGGAGTGGGGGCCGTTGATCAGCGGCTTGAGCTGGTCGAGGTCGATCTCGATCAGCTGGTCGTAGACCGCGCCGTCGTCAGGCCGCAGGTGCTCGGCCACGGCGTCGGCCGCGTCGGCGATCGCCGCCCGGCCGGTGGCCTGCAGGTAGGCGGCCATGTTGGCGTCGTACGGGAACAACGACGTGGTGGCCCCGATCTCGGCGCCCATGTTGCAGATCGTGCCCTTGCCAGTGGCCGAGATCGAATCGGCGCCGGGGCCGTGGTACTCGACGATTGCCCCGGTGCCGCCCTCGACGGTGAGTTGCCGGGCGACTTCGAGGATCACGTCCTTCGGGCTCGACCAGCCCGACAGCGTGCCGGTGAGGCGCACGCCGATCACCTTCGGCCAGCGCACGTTCCACGGGAACCCGGTCATCACGTCGACCGCGTCGGCGCCGCCAACCCCGACGGCGACCATGCCGAGCCCGCCGGCGTTGGGCGTGTGGCTGTCGGTGCCGATCATCATCCCGCCCGGGAAGGCGTAGTTCTCGAGCACGACCTGGTGGATGATGCCCGAACCAGGCCCCCAGAACCCGAGGCCGTACTTGGCCGACACCGACTTGAGGAACTCGTAGACCTCGCGGTTGGTGTCGATCGCCACGCCGAGGTCGATCGACGCCCCGACCTTGGCCTGGATCAGGTGGTCGCAGTGCACGGTTGACGGCACGGCCGCTTCGGGCAGCCCGGCGGTCATGAATTGCAGGAGTGCCATCTGTGCCGTGGCATCCTGCATGGCGACCCGGTCGGGGTTGAAGTCGACGTAGCTCTTCGAGCGCTCGAGTTCCTGATCGGGGTCGGCGAGATGGTTGATCAAGATCTTCTCGGCCAGCGTGAGCGGATGTCCGAGCTTGGCGCGCCCCGCGGCGAGGCGCTCGGGGAGGGTGGCGTAGACGCGCTCGACGAGTTCGATCGGTGTGCTGGCGCTGACGGTCATGTAGACAACTATAATACAAGTCCATGGCGTTCGGAAACCTGCGGCAGACGCGTTACCAGGCGATCGCCGGAGCGTTGCGCGAACGGGCCCGCCACGCCGCCCCGGGATCGCTGCTCCCGTCGGAAGCCGACCTGTCGGCCGAGTTCGGCGCCAGCCGGGTCACGGTCCGGCGAGCCCTCGAGGTCGTCCGCGAGGAGGGCCTCATCAGCGCCCGCCAGGGCTTCGGGTGGTTCGTCGCCACCGAGCCGGTCCGCCAGCGGCTCGGACGTTTGGGCACGATCGAAGCCGACCTCGTCGAGAGCGGCCGGGCCACGGTCCGGCACGTGCTCGAGTTCGCGTTCGTCGGCGCCCCGCCCCACGTCGCCGCCGTGCTCGCCTTGGGCGAGCCGGAGGCCGAGGTGCTCAAGGTCAAGCGGGTCAATCTCGCCGACGGCGAACCGTTCGCGGTCGTCACCGTGTGGTGCCCGGCCGAGCTCGGCCGGCAGCTCTCGCGCGCCGACGTCGAACGGCGCCCGTTCTACGAGCTGCTCGGCGTCGACCTGCACGGCGCCACCCAGACGATCGGTGCGGCCGCGGCCACGCCGGACGAGGCGGCGCTGCTCGAAGTGCCGGCGGGGGCACCGTTGCTGACGTGCGAACGGGTCACCACCGACACCAGCGGGCGGCCCGTGCTGGTCAGCGAGCACCGCTTCCCGGCGCATCGGACCGAGTTCGTCGTCGACCTGCCGCACGACGAGCCGAGCGTCTTGCCGAGCGGGTTGCGGCTCGTCGAAGAGGGCTTACCAAGCGTTCCAGTGGACGAGCTGTTCGGCGGGTAGGCGCGGCGCCGGCTTGAACTCGGTGCCCTGGGTGTAGGCGATCGGGAACAACCCGGCCTGGCGGTACCGGCCGTGAGGAATGCCGAGCAGCTCGGCGGCGGCTTGCTCGCCGCCGTCGAGCAGGTGCAGCGTCGTCCAGGCCGAACCGAGCCCGCGCTCGCGCAGCGCGAGCATGAAGCTCCACACCGCCGGCAGCAGCGAACCCCAGAGCCCGGCGGCGTGCTCGCCGGCGGCGTGCTCGGGCCGACCCTCGATGCACGGCACGAGCAGGTACGGGGCGCGCTGCATGTTCTCGGCGAGGTAGCGCGCCGAGTCGGCGACCGCCCCGATCCGCTCGCCGCGCGTGTCGCCTTCGGCGTAGTCGGGTCGCGGCAGCTGGGCGTAACCCTCCCACCGGGCGCGGTACAGATCGGCGAGCCCCTGCTTGGTGGCGGCGTCGTCGACGAACACCCACTGCCACCCCTGACGGTTCGAGCCGGTCGGCGCCTGGAGCGCGATCTCGAGGCACTCGAGCAGCGTGTCGCGGTCGACCGGGCGGTCGAAGTCGAGCCGTTTGCGCACCGAGCGGGTGGTTGTCAGCACGGCGTCGGCGGAGAGGTTCAGGTGCATCCCTGGATAGTGCCAGCCAGGGGCGTCCCTGCGAGACTCCGCCCATGTCCGATCGTGTAACGGTGACGGTGGCCGACGGTGTCGCCGACGTCCGCTTCAACCGCGCCGACAAACGCAACGCCCTCGACGCCGACCAGTTCCGGGCGATCGCCGACGCCGGCGAGCAGCTCAAGACCGAGCCTGGTGTGCGCGCCGTGGTGCTGTCGGGTGAGGGCGCCTCGTTCTGTGCCGGGCTCGACTTCTCGATCTTCGGTCAGTTCGCCGAAGGCTCCGCATCGGGCGGGGCGCGCATTGGTGCGGTCACCGGGTCGGGCATCACGCATCTCGCCCAGCAGGTGTGCTGGGTGTGGCAGGAGCTCCCGATGCCGGTCATCGCCGCCGTGCAGGGGCACGCGCTCGGCGGTGGCGCGCAGATCGCGCTCGGCGCCGACGTGCGCATCAGCACGGCCGATGCCAAGTGGTCGATCCGCGAGGTCCACTGGGGCCTGATCCCCGACATGACCGGCACGCTCGTGCTGTCGCAGTTGGTGCGCCCCGACGTCGCCAAGGAGTTGACGTTCACAGCGCGCGTGTTCGACGGGGCCGAAGCCCACACGCTCGGCATCGTGACGCGCCTCGCCGACGACCCGTACGCGGCCGCCCACGCGCTCGCCGCCGAGATCGCCGGGCGCAGTCCGGAGGCCGTGCGCGGCGCCAAGGCGCTGTTCAACCGGCTCACCACGCGTGACGCGCCCGAGCAGTTCGCCGCCGAACGCCAGGTGATCGGCAGCCTGATCGGCACGCCGAACCAGGTCGAGGCGATCAGCGCGAACCTGGAGAACCGGCCCGCTCGGTTCGCCGACCCAACCTGAGCCGGGTAGCAGGGCCGCTGCGCTGCTCGGCGCTGAGCAGCCGCGCCAGCGCCCGTTCGGGGCGACTCATCCAGCGGCCCGCCCGCGAGCGCTGCCACTCGCGGATCAGACGGCCGGCCTCGTAGGCATCGACGACGAGCGGCGCGACGTACGAGCTGCGGCACACGGCCACGGTGTTGCCGAGCCGCTCGGACACGTCGACGTACATCTGCCGCAGCGCTTGGGTGGGCTCGTCGCAGGCCCCGCCGAGCGGATCGCACAGGCACTCCACGGCGGCCGCGCTGGCACCCCACGTGCGCAGGTCCTTGGCGGTGACGCTCGCTCCGGTCGCCTCGGCGAGGTAGCGGTTCACGCGTGAGGCGTCGATCGCCTGGTCGACGCAGGCCGCGAAGATCTGCACGTCGGCGAACGAGCTGCGCGCGAGCAAGGCCGTCAACGCGTCGGCGAGATCCGGATCCTCGATCTCGATGTGTTGTTCGACGGCACTCTTGCCGACGAAGTCGAGCACGATCCGGCCGCGGTCGATTTCGACGTGTTCGGCCTGCAGGGTCGTTGCCCCGACGGCGTCCGAGGCGCGGTCCGAACCGGGCCGGATCAAGCCGCGGTCGATCAGGCGCACCACGGTGGCGAGGCCGCGCTCGGGGCCGTCGTCGGCGAGGTCGACGGCCACCCGTTGACGCAGTCGCGGCAACCGTTCGGCCACCGTTGCCAAGTGCTCGAACTTGTCGGCTGCCGAGGCTTCCGTCCACGCCGGGTGGTACAGGTACTGCTTGCGCCCGGCGGCGTCGACACCGGTCGCCTGGAGGTGGGCGTCGGCCTCGGGGGCGATCCACACGTCGGTCCACGCCGGCGGAATCGCCAACGTGCTGATGCGCTCGCGGTCGGCCTGCGTGAGCGGGCGCCGGCTGCCGTCGCGCACGTACGAAAAGCCCTTGCCGCGGCGGCGCCGGCGGATGCCCGGGCGATCGCCGCCGAGGTGCTGCAGGCCGGCCCGCCGAGCGACCAGCTCGACGTCGCTCACGCCGGGAAGATCGCGGCCAGCACGGTTGTCATGGCGCTGTGCGTACCCCTCGGAACGTGCGCCGAACCGTGCCGCCGGGCGTCGCTGGCGTTGTCTACGGTTCGCGGTCGTGAGCGCCGCCGACGCCGTGCCCGAGCAGCCCGAACAC
>JAEZFY010000333.1 GCA_023417265.1 Actinomycetes bacterium
CACCTGTGTGGCGTGGACGCTCGAGGTGCGCGCCTCGAGCGAAGGTGCCCAGGCGCTGTATCGCCGCTTCGGTTTCGCTCCGGCAGGAGTCCGCAAGAACTACTACGACAACCGAGAGGACGCGATCGTGATGTGGTGTCACGACCTCGGCACCGCCGAGTACGCCGACCGCCTGGCCACGATCGAACGCGAGCTGCGATGAAACCCGACCCGCCCGCCCGGCGTCCCGTCGACGCGGACACGCTCGTGCTCGGCATCGAGACGAGCTGTGACGAGACCGCCGCGGCACTCGTGCTCGGCGGCCACGACGTTGTGTCGAGCGTGGTGTCGAGCCAGATCGAGATCCACGCCGACTTCGGCGGGGTCGTGCCCGAGATCGCCAGCCGCGCCCACCTCGAGGCGCTCAACCCGGTGATCGCCCGGGCGATCGTCGAAGCCGGCGTCGAACCGACGCGCATCGACGCCGTGGCGTGCACGCACGGCCCCGGCCTGATCGGCGCCCTGCTGGTAGGCGTGTCGGCCGCCAAGTCGATCGCCCTCGCCTGGGACCTGCCCTACGTCGGCGTCAATCACATGGAGGCGCACCTCTACTCGGCGTTCCTCGAAGACCCGACGCTCGAGTTCCCGCTGCTGGTGGTGTTGGTGTCGGGCGGGCACACCCTGCTCGTCGAGATGCGCGGCCATGGCGACTACCGCATCGTCGGCCAGACGATCGATGACGCCGCCGGCGAAGCGTTCGACAAGGTTGCCCGCTACCTCGGGCTCGGCTATCCCGGCGGCCCGGCGATCGACAAGGCCGCGCTCACCGGTGACCCGACCGCGATCCGCTTCCCGCGCGCGCTCAGCGACCCCGACAACTTCGACTTCTCGTTCTCCGGGCTCAAGACCGCCGTCGTCAACTACGTCCGCAAGCACCCCGACGCGGCCACGGCCGACATCGCCGCCTCATTCCAGGCCGCGGTCGTCGACGTCCTCGTCACCAAGGCGCGGGCGGCGGCGCGGCGCGTGGGGGCCACCGGCATCGTGCTCGGCGGTGGCGTCGCCGCCAACTCGCTCCTGCGCGAGGAGCTGCTCGGGGCGTGCGCGGCCGACGGCATCCGCGGGTTCCTGCCCAGCCGAGCGATGTGCACCGACAACGCGGCGATGATCGCCGCCGCCGGCTGGCACCGGTTGCGCAGCGACGGGCCGACCCCGCTCGACGCCGGGGCCTACCCGAATCTGCGCCTCGTCGGGTGAGCGCACCGCAACCTCGCCAGCGCTGGATAGGCTCCTGGCCGATCACCGTTGAGCGCTGACCTTCCCTTCCCCAGTCTCCGGTGGCTCCTCCGCTCGTGCGCCGCACTGTTCGTATGCCTCGCCTGCGCGGTCGGCGTCGTCGCCCCGGCGCCCGGTGCGCCAAGCCACTCCGGCACGACCGTGGCGAGCGTCGGGATCCCCGACGATCCGCCGGCGACCGTGCGCAGCGACGCCACGGCGCGCACCGCACCGCGTCCGGCCCGCTGGCGGCGCCCGGCATGGGCCCCCACTCGGGCGGGCCTGCGGCGAGCGCTGGGCGCCCGCTGGGGTCGGGTGATCGCGCAGCGCACGGCACCGACCGCGTGGCGGGGCCCACCGGTGCTGTTGATCTGACGTCACCAGGCTGTTCGAACCCGGTGCGCGGTCTGCTGCGCCGGGTATGTGTCCGCTGTTCTCGTTCTCCCGGAGGTTCCCATGTTGCAACTGCTCGCCGCTGACACGGCGAAGGACAATTTCGTCAGCTTCGACGTGCCGCTGTGGGTGTGGCTGACGCTGACCGCGGCGATCGTCGTCATGCTCGTCGCCGACCTGCTGCTGGTGCACCGCACCGCGCACGTCATCACCATCAAAGAAGCTGCGATCGAATCGTCGATCTGGATCTCGATCGGCTTGCTGTTCGGCGTGATCATGCTCTGGTGGCAAGGCGGTGCGGCCGGCACCGAGTACTACACGGGCTTCCTGATCGAAAAGAGCCTGTCCGTCGACAACGTGTTCGTCTGGGCCGTGATCTTCTCGTTCTTCGGCGTGCCCCGCCAGTACCAATTCCGGGTGCTGTTCTGGGGCATCTTCGGGGCCCTCGTGCTGCGCGCGATCTTCATCTTCGCCGGCGTCGGCCTGATCGAGAACTTCGAATGGGTGCTCTACATCTTCGGTGCGTTCCTGATCTACACCGCCGTCAAGATCGCCCGCCACGACGAGTCGCACCAGGTCGACTACAACAACAACATCGCCATGCGGCTCGTCCGCAAGATGGTCCCGACCACCAACGAGTACGACGGTCAGAAGCTGTTCACGCGGCTCAACGGCAAGCGCGTGGCGACGCCCCTGTTCGCCGTACTCGTGCTGATCGAGGCCACCGACGTGGTGTTCGCGGTCGACTCCGTGCCGGCCGTGCTCGCCGTCAGCCGGGAACCGTTCATCGTGTTCGCCTCGAACGCGTTCGCGATCCTCGGCCTGCGGTCGCTGTACTTCCTGCTCGGCGGCATGCAGGGCAAGTTCCGCTACTTGAACCTCGGGCTCGGCGTGATCCTCGCCTTCGTCGGTGTGAAGATGCTCCTGATCGGCAAGCCGTTCGAGTACCACATGCCCACCTACATCTCGCTGAGCGTGATCCTCGGCGTGCTGACGATCGCCGTCACGGCCTCGCTGTACGCCGACAAGCGCGACCGCGAGAAGGGCCTGATGCCGCCGCGCGATCTGCCGGTCACCGACGCTCAGTCGATCGAGGAGCCCGGCGGCGTCGACCCGCATCGCCACTGACGCGCTGCCAGACTGGGCCGATGCCCACCACGCCGGAAACCGTCACCGAAGCGCTGGCGCAGCTCGAGGCGGAGGGGTACGTCGTCAACTACGAGTTGATCGACGGGCACCTCCGCGCCGAGGGCTGCACGGCGTGCGCCGTCGATGATGCCGTCGTCGAGCGGCGCTACCGGTTCGAGGGGCCGAGCGACCCGGGCGACAACATGATCGTGTTCGGCCTGCGCGACCCGGCGACGGGCACCCGCGGCACGCTGGCGACCGCGTTCGGCCCAGTGGCCGACCCGGCGCTTGCCGACCACCTCGTGTCGCTCGCCCACCGCGCCCTCCCGTAACCCGAGTCCCCGACCGCAGGCACTCGCTACGACCTCGACGAGCACTCCGCGCGGTCTCCAGGCACTCGCCGGGGCGCGACGGCGGCGTCAGGGGAGGAGGGCTTCGATGAGGTGCGGGCCGGCGCCGTCGATCGCCCAGTCGAGCGCGTCGGCGAGGTCGGCGGTGGTGCTCACGGTGCGCGCCGGCACGCCGAACCCCTCGGCGAGCTTGGCGAACGACAGGGCCGGGTCGGCGAGGCTCGTCATCGCCTTGCCGCGGGCGCTCAGGTCGAGCCCGGCGTCGGCCAGCTCGACGTCGAGGATGTTGTACCGCTGGTTGGCGAGCAGCACGACCGTGACGTCGAGCCGTTCGCGCGCCATCGTCCACAGCGACTGGATCGTGTACAGCGACGAGCCGTCGGCCTGGAGCGCGAGCACCGGGCGGTCGGGGCAGGCCACCGCTGCGCCCACCGCCGCCGGCAGGCCGCCGCCGATCGCACCGCCGAGCACCGCCATCAGCGTGTGCGGCGCCGCCGAAGGGGCGAGCTTGCGGTACGAACCGGCTGAGGTGAGGCTCTCGTTGATCACGACGTGTCCGGGCCGCAACGCCCGGGCGACTGCCAGCCCGAGGTTGAGCGGGTCGAGCGGCGCGTCGGCGAGGTCGGGGAGGCGGCGCTCGGTCAGCGGCTCGTCGACGGCGGCGCCGAGCTCGTCGGCGAGCGCCCGCAGGGCGGCGTCGACGTCGGCCGTTGCCTCGACGAGCACCATCCGGTCGGCCGACTCGGGCAGGGCCTGTGAGGGCGTGTCGGGGTAGCCGAAGAACGTCACCGGTTCACTCGGCCCGGCCAGCACGGCCGTGGTGACGCCCGCCAGCGCCTTGGCGAGGGGCTGCGGAAAGTACGGCAACTCGTGCAGTTCGGGGAGGTGCGAACCGGTTTCGATGCGGGCCGTGCGCACCACGTGCACGGCACACCCGGTGCGGGCCCGGATCCGGCCGAGCAGCACGGCCGCCTCCTCGGACACCCGCACGCCGCCCACGATCAGCGCCGCCCCGGGG
>JAEZFY010000343.1 GCA_023417265.1 Actinomycetes bacterium
GACGCGCGGCGGCGAGCAGCGCCGGGTAGTCGATCTTGCCGGTCGGCGTGCGCGGTACCTCCGGCGCCACCGCGATGCGGTGCGGCGGGAGCCCGGAGAACGCCGCCAGGTGCTGGCGCACCGTTTCGGCGGGGGCCGGGGCCGCGATCGCCAGCCCCGTGTCGTCTCCGGCCGCGGCGACCGAACCTGGCGCCGCCGCCAACGCCGTCCGGAGCTCGCGTTCGATCTGGTCGAGGTCGATCCGCACGCCGAACGGCTTGACGAACCGAGCCGTACGTCCGACGACCGAGATCGCTCCGGTGGCCGGGTCGGCGACGCCGAGGTCGCCGGTGCGCAGCTCGTCGAGTTCGGCCGGGCGGGCGAGCTCGCCGGGCGTCTCGGCGTATCCCATCATCACGTTGGGCCCGCGGTACACGATCTCGCCGGTGCCCGGTGGCGCTCCCGCTGGGACGTCGTCGATCGGGTCGATGCGCAGGCTGCCGCCGGCGACCGGTCGGCCGATCGTGCCCGGTTGCCGGCGCGCCAGGTCGGCGGTCAGGTACGCCATCCGTGCGGTCGCCTCGGTCTGCCCGTACATCGTCACGAAGTCGATGCCCCACGCCGCGGCCCGGTCGAGCCAGCGCCGGGCGAGGTCCGGGTCGAGCCGCCCACCAGCGTGGGTGACGAGCCGCAGTGAGGGGACGCGGAGCCGGTCCGCATCGCCGTGTTCGAGCAGTTCGAGCATGTGCGCGACCGTCGCCACGTTCGTGACGCGGTGGGTCTCCATGGCGGCCGCGAAGCACGGGTCGACCACCGACGCGGTCTCGACCACCACGGCGGCGCCGGCGGCGAGGTGGGAGTGCAGCACCGACAGCCCGTAGCAGTAGTGCAGCGGAAGTGCCGTGATGCCGCGGTCGGCGGCGGTGAGGCCGAGCGACTCGGCCACCGCGTCGGCATTGGCGGCGAGGTTGCGTGCCGACAGGCGCACGAGCTTGGGCGAACCGGTCGATCCCGACGTCGACAGCAGCAGCGCCAGGTCGGGGTGCAAGGCCGCTGGTGGCGCGTCGCGGCGGGCGAGCGTCCAACCGTTGGCGTCGGCGTGCACGCTGGCGGCCGGGCGCCACGCGGCGGCGAACCGCTCGGCGTGGGCGCCGGCGAGGATCGGCACGTGGCCGCCGGCGAGCAGCGCCAGATAGCTGACGACGTACTCGCGCGAGCGTTCACCGGAGAGCACGACCAGACTGCGCTCCGGCAGCGCCAGCTCGTCGCCGCGGGCCTGCACGGCGGATCGCAGTTCGGCGTAGGTGAGCACGCCATCGCGGGCGGCGAGCGCCAGCGCGTCCGGGTCGGCGCGCGCCAACAACCGCGCCATCCATGTCGTGTCGGTCACGGCCGGCATCGAAGCAAGTGCATGCATCACACGACAGATTAGGCGCGCCTAACGTCCACCGACACCACGCGGGGCGCGCCGCTAGCCTCGCCGCCGTGACCCGCGTCCTCTCGTGTACCCAACCGACCGGCAACGTCCATCTCGGGAACTACCTGGGTGCGTGGGTCAACTGGGTCAAGGGTCAAGCCGGCGCCCAGGCCGCCGGGCGCGAGAACTTCTTCGGCATCGTCGACCTGCACGCCTTGACGGTCACCGACACCCCGGGTGTCGTCGGCGCGACCACGCTCGACCTGGCGGCGTGGTACTTCGCGGTCGGGCTCGATCCGGATCGCTCGACGGTGTTCGTGCAGAGCCACGTGCCCGAGCACAGCCAGCTGGCGTGGTTGATGGAGTGCACGCTGTCGTTCGGCGAGCTCAGCCGGATGACCCAGTTCAAGGACAAAGCCGCCAAGCGTGAGGGCGACTTCGTGTCGGCGGGGCTGTTCACCTACCCGGCGCTGATGGCCGCCGACATCCTGCTCTACGACGCCAACGAGGTGCCGGTCGGCGCCGACCAGCGCCAGCACGTCGAGATCACCCGCGATGCCGCGATCCGGTTCAACCATCGCTTCGGCGACGTGTTCGTGCTGCCCGAGGCGGTGTTTCCCCCGTCGGGCGCGCGGGTGATGGACCTCCAGGACCCGACCTCGAAGATGTCCAAGTCGTCGGCGTCCGACGCCGGCGTGATCCTGCTCGGCGATTCACCCGACACGATCGTGAAGAAGTTCAAGCGCGCCGTCACCGACTCCGACACGGGGCCCGACGCGGTGCGCTACGACGTCGCCGACAAGCCCGGCGTGTCGAGCTTGCTCGACATCCTCGCCGCCGCCACCGGCACCACGCCGCAACGGCTGGCCGGCGAGTACACGCGCTACGGCGACCTCAAGACGGCGACGGGGGAAGCGATCGTCGCCCTGCTCGAGCCGGTGCAGGCGCGCTACCGCGAGCTCACCGACGATCGAGGCGAGCTCGCCCGGTTGTTGGCGGTCGGCAGCGACAAGGCGCGGGCCGTGGCGGGGCGCACGCTCCAGCGTGCCTACGACGCCATCGGCCTGCTCCCGGCATGACGTGAAGCTGGGCGCCACCGACCGGCGGATCATCCGGCTCGCCGTTCCGGCACTCGGCTCGCTCGCGGTCGAACCGCTGTACGTGCTGACCGACACGGCGATCGTCGGCCGGCTCGGCACCGATCAGCTGGCCGGCCTGGCGATCGCGGCGAGCGTGCTCGGCGTGGTGTTCGGCGGGTCGAATTTCCTCACCTACGGGGCCACCGAGCGGGTCGCCCGGCGGATCGGTGCCGGCGACCGCGTCGCTGCGGCCGAGGTCGGCGTGCAGACGATGTGGTTGGCGGGCCTGGTCGGGATCGTCGTCGCCCCGCTGCTGGCGTTGACGGCGCGCCCGATCTGTCGCCTGTTCGGTGCTGACGGCGGCGTGCTCGACCAGGCCACCACGTACTTGTCGATCTCGGCGATCGGCATCCCGTTCATGCTCGTCACGCTCGGCACCCAAGGCGTGCTGCGCGGCGCTTCGAACTACACGACGCCGCTGTGGATCCTGCTCGCCAGCAATGCCGCCAACCTCGTGCTCGAGGTGACGATGGTGTACGGGCTCGACCTCGGCGTCGCCGGGTCGGCGTGGTCGACGGTCATCAGCCAGGTCGCCGCGGCGATCGCCTTCGTGCTGCTGGTGCGCCGGCAGCTGCGCCCGGCGCGCCAGCGCAAGCCGGCCTGGTCGGGCATGGCCCCGTTGATGACGGCCGGCCGGCACCTGCTCCTACGGGTCGGGTCGATGCTCGTCATCACGTCCGGTTCGGCAGCGGTCGCGGCCCGGATCGACGATCCGACGTTGGCCGCTCACCAGGTGGGGATGAGCCTGTTCTTCTTCACCGCCTTGACGCTCGATGCGCTGGCGATCCCGGCGCAGACGTTGATCGCCGAAGATCTCGGCCGGGCCGACCGGCCGGCGGCGAGTCACGTCGCTCGGCGGGCGGTCGTGATGTCGATCGCCGTCGGCGTCGTGCTGGCGGTGGTCACCGCCGCGCTGGCGCCGGTGCTCCCGCACCTGTTCACCAACGACGGCCCCGTGATCGATCGGGCGACGGGCGCGGTGCTGTGGCTGGCGGTGCTGATGGTGCCGGCCGCGGTCGCGTTCGCCTACGACGGCGTGCTGATCGGGGCCGGCGACTACCGCTTCCTCGGCCGCGCCGCGCTCGCCTACACGCTCGCGCTCGTGCCGATCGCGGCGGTCGTGCTGACGTGGCCGGAGCTCGGCATCGCCGGGATCTGGCTCGGGGTCACGGTGTGGATGCTGATGCGGGCCAGCGTCAACCACTGGCGCGCCCGCACGGTGCTCGCCGTCTGAGCGCCGTCAGGTGTGATCGACGTCGTGGAGCGTCGGGAACGCCGGGCCACGCTCGCCGATCAGCTCGACCGTGGCCGGGTCGCTGCCCGCGGCCGCGGCGAGCTCGGCGCCGATCCGCTCGTGGTCGAGGTAGGCCCGAAAGCGAGCCGTGCGCCCCCCGAACACGGACGCCGCCACGCGGCCCCACACGCCGAGCCCGCACTCGATCTTGCCGACGTCGTGGAGCAGCGCCCCGGCGATCTCGGCTCGCGTCGCCTCCGGGCGGGCGGCGACGAAGCGCCGGGCGACGCCCACCGAGTGCGACCGGTCCATGGCGCTCATCCGCTGCCACAACTCGACCTCGCCCGTGAGCAGGTGGGCGCGCGCCCACGCGTCGTCGGCCGGGGCTGGCGGCCCGGCCCGCAGCGACCACAGGAAGCGCCCGATCAGGTGCTGCGGGCGGCGCAGCAGCTGGGCGCGCCTAGCCACGCCCGACCGCCCGCGGATGGGCGCCGCGATAGACCTCCCACAGGCGCTCCTGGCTGACCTTCGTGTAGACCTGAGTCGTCGTGATCGAGGCGTGCCCGAGCAGCTCCTGCACGATCCGCAGGTCGGCGCCGTGGTCGAGCAGGTGGGTCGCGCACGAGTGTCGCAGGACGTGCGGCGACAGATCGTCGGCAATCCCGGCGAGCCGGCCGTACTTGTTGATCACGAGCCACGCCCCCTGCCGGGTGAGGCGCCCACCGCGCTGGTTGAGGAACACGGCCTCGGCGTCGCCGCGACGCTTCCAGCGGGCCGGCACGAACGCTCCCCGCCCGGACTCGCCGAGCCACTCCCCCAGCGCTCGGGCGGCCGCCGAGCCGTAGGGCACGATGCGCTCCTTGGCTCCCTTCCCGAACAGGCGCACGAGCCCGGCGTCGGCGTCGATGTCGCTCAGCGACAGGCCGACCGCTTCGCTGATCCGGGCCCCGGTGGCGTAGAGCAGCTCGAGCAGGGCCCGATCGCGGCGGGCCAACGGGTCGGCTCCGGTCACCGCGTCGAGCAGCGACGTGACCTGGTCCTCGGTCAGCGGCTTGGGAAGCCCCTTGGGTACCTTGACGCCGTCGAGCGCCGCGGTCGGGTCGTCCGGGCGGTGCTGTTCGGTGGCGAGAAACCGGTGCAGCATGCGGATCGCCGCGAGCTGGCGGGCCACCGAGGCGGCGGCTGCGCCCGACGCCCGGCGCTCCCCCACGAACGCGATCAGGTCGTCACCGGCCACGTCGAGCACGTCGAGGTGGCGTTGTCCGAGCCAGGCGACGTACCCGATGAGGTCGCGCCGGTAGGCGTTGATCGTGTTCCTCGAGCGGCCGCGCTCGGCGGCCAGCCAGACGAGGAAGTCCTCGGCGTCGAGCGGTAGCTCCCCAGCCCCGAGCTCGGCGTCGGGGATCGCGTCGAGCGGCTTGGGCATCACGACCGCCGGCGGCGGGCCGTCAGCAGCAGCCCGGTGACCGTCTTGGCGTCGCCGATCTCGCCGCGGTCGATCATCGCCAGGGCCTCGTCGAGGGTGACATCGAGCAGCTCGAGGTGTTCTTCCTCGGGGCCGTGCAGGTCCTGCGCGACCGGGGTGCACCCGGTGGCAAGGAACACCGACAGCACCGAGTCGGTGATGCCGGGCGACGGGAAGACGTCGACGAGGTGCTCGATCGCGGCGGCGGCCAGGCCGGCCTCCTCGGCGAGCTCGCGGCGGCCACAGATCTCGGGGGGTTCGCCGGCCACGTCGCGGGTGCCGGCGGGCACCTCGATCAGCCAGCGGTCGTACGCCGGGCGGTACTGCCGCACGAGCCGCACGCGGCCACTGTCGGCGAGGATCGGCACCACCGCGACGGCGCCCGGCGAGCGGGCGATCTCGCGGGTGAAGGTCGTGCCGTCGGGGGCTGCGAACGTGGCCCGCACGTAGTCGACGACGTGGCCCTCGACGAGCACCTCCTCGGCGACCCGGGCGAACCCGCTCACGGCGTGTCGGCGGCGACCTCGGCGGCGCCGAGCGCCTCGACCTTGAGGCGCCGCAGGGCCGGTGGGGTTTCGTCGCGGCGGATCAGGGCCGCGCCGATCAGCTCCCGGAACAACGGATGCGGGCGGTCGGGGCGGCTCTTGAACTCAGGGTGCGCCTGGGTGGCGACCCAGAAGAGATGGTCGGCGAGCTCGATGAACTCGACCAGGCGCTGGTCGGGCGACGTGCCGCTGCACACCAGACCGGCCTCCTCGAACCGCGACCGGTAGTTCGAGTTGAACTCGTAGCGGTGGCGGTGACGCTCGCTGACCACGCGTTCGCCGTACGCGTCGGCGACCTTGGTACCCGGGGTGAGCACGGCGAAGTACGCGCCGAGCCGCATCGTCCCGCCCTTGTCGGAGACGTCGCGCTGGTCGTGCATCAGGTCGATCACCGGGAATCGGGTGGCCGGGTCCATCTCCGACGAGTTGGCGCGCTCCATGCCGAGCACGTTGCGGGCGAACTCGACGGTCATCGCCTGCAGCCCGAGGCACAACCCGAGGCACGGCACGCCTTCCTCGCGGGCGTACTGGGCGGCGGCGATCTTGCCTTCGAAACCGCGGCTACCGAAGCCGCCCGGGATCACGATTCCGTCGAGCCCGGCCAGCCGCTCGGCGGCCAGCAGGCCCTCGACCTCTTCGGCCTGGATCCACTCGATGTCGACGTTGGCACCGTGGTGGAACCCGGCGTGCTTGAGCGACTCGACCACCGACAGGTAGGCGTCGGGGAGCTCGATGTACTTGCCGATCAAACCGATCCGCACCGTGCGGTCGGCCGACTCGATCCGCTCGACGAGCCCCGCCCACGGCGCCAACTCGATCGGCGCGGCGTCGACGCGCAGCACGTCGAGGGCGACCGTGTCGAGCCCTTCGTCGTGCAGGATCAGCGGCAGCTCGTAGATGTTGCGGGCATCGGCGGCGTTGATGACGGCCCGCTCGTCGACGTCGCACAGGAGCGAGATCTTGGTCTTCAGCTCGTCGCTGAGCGGGGCCTCGCTGCGGCACACGATCAGGTCGGGCTGGATGCCGCGGCTGCGCAGTTCGGTGACCGAATGCTGGGTGGGCTTGGTCTTCTGCTCCGACGACGGGCCGATGAACGGCACCAGCGTGACGTGGATGTAGCAGACGTTGTCGCGCCCGGCGTCCTTGCGGAACTGGCGGATCGCTTCGAGGAACGGCAGGATCTCGATGTCGCCGACGGTGCCGCCGACCTCGGTGATGACGATGTCGACGTCGTCGGTGGCGACCTGGCGGACGCGGCGCTTGATCTCGTCGGTGATGTGCGGGATCACTTGGACGGTCTTGCCGAGGTAGTCGCCACGGCGCTCGGCGGCGAGCACCGCCTGGTAGATCGAACCGGTGGTGGCGTTCGACGCCCGGGTGAGGTTCGTGTCGGTGAAGCGCTCGTAGTGACCGAGGTCGAGGTCGGTCTCGCCACCGTCCTCGGTGACGAACACCTCGCCGTGCTCGTACGGATTCATCGTGCCCGGATCGACGTTGATGTAGGGGTCGAGCTTCTGCATCACGACCCGCAGGCCACGCAGCTTGAAGAGCCGGCCGAGCGAACTCGCGGTGAGCCCCTTACCGAGTGAGGAGGCGACGCCGCCGGTCACGAAAATGTGCTTCGGCATCTGTTCAGGACCTCCGTCTCGCTGACTGCACGACGGGACACCACCCTATCCCGGCGCCCGTCAGGTTCGCGCGGATGAGCGCCGCGTGTCAGCCCTGCAACAGGTCCCGGGCGTGTTCGCGGGCGGCGCCGGTGGCGGCGCCGGAGAGCATCCGGGCGACCTCGTCGACGCGGGCCTCACCGCCGACCGTGGCGACGTCGGTGAACGTGGCCCCACCCTCGACGCGCTTGGCGACGACGATCTGCTCCGTGGCCGCTGCGGCGACCTGGGCGAGGTGCGTGACGACGAGCACCTGATGGTGCCGGCCGAGGTCGGCGAGCGCCCGCCCGACCGCGCTCGCGGCGGCCCCGCCGACGCCGGCGTCGACCTCGTCGAACACGAGCACGCCCGGCCCGGCCTGGAGCACGAGCCGCAGGGCGAGCATCGCCCGGGCCAGCTCACCGCCCGAGGCAACCTTGGTGAGCGGCAGCAACGGGCTACCCGGGTTGGCCGCCATCAGGAACCGGACCTGATCGCCGGGATGGTCGTCGGCGTGCTGACCGACCTCGATCGCGATCGTCGCGTTCGGCATCGCCAGCTCGCGCAGGCGCGCCTCGACCGCAGCTGCTAGCTCGGGAGCCGCAGCCCGGCGCGCCCGGCCGACCTCGGCGGCCGCCTTGTCGGCGTCGGCGAGGGCCACCAGCCGGGCCCGGTCGAGCTCGGCCGCCCGGCGGTCGTACTGTTCGAGTTCGCGCAGGCGTAGCTCGGCGTCGGCGTGGAACGTGATCACCTCGGCCAGCGTGTCGCCGTACTTCCGCCGCAGATCGACCAGCAGTTGCCGCCGCTGGCGCACCTCGGCGAGCCGCGCCGGATCTTCCTCGATCGACTCGGCCACCGTCCGCAGCTCGGTACCGACGTCGTCGAGCTCGGCCGACAGGCCGGCCAGGCGGGCATGCAGGGCGGCGTACGGGGGCCGATCGGCGAGTGCGACCAACGCCGTGGCGAGCGCGTCGCCGGCGGCTGACTCGCCGCGCAGCGCTTCGATGGCCAACGCCCCGGCCTCGCGGTGGGCGACCGCGTCGGCGAGCGTGGCTTCGGTGTCGGCGAGCGCGGCGTCCTCGTCCGGGTCGACGATGCCGGCGGCGTCGAGCTCGCCGACCTGGAAACGGAGCAGATCGATCTCGCGGGCGCGGGCACGCTCGTCGCCACCGAGCGACGCCAGTTCGGCGTCGAGCTCGGTGACCCGCGCCCGGGCGGCCCGTAACGGACCGAGGTCGACGGCCCCGAAGCGGTCGAGCGCGGCGCGTTGGGTGGCCGTGGCGAGCAGGCTCTGATGGGCGTGCTGGCCGTGCAGGTCGATCACCCCGTCGGCGTGCTCGGCGAGGCTCGCCACCGTTGCCGGACGCCCGTTGACGTACGCGCGGGAGCGCCCGTCGGCGGGGATGACCCGTGTGAGCACGACCTCGCGGCCGTCGGGCAGGACGAGCCGGCCGTCGATACGCGCCTCGGTGGCGCCGAACCGCACGACCGTGGCGTCGGCGCGCCCGCCGACGAGCAGTTCGATCGCCTCGACGAGCATCGTCTTGCCGGCCCCGGTTTCGCCGGTGAGCGCAGTCATGCCCGGGCCGAGCACGAGCACGGCCCGTTCGATCACGCCGAGGTTCTCGATGTGCAGCTCGGTCAGCACGACAAGAGTTCTACTCGACCGGTGTGACGATGATGGGCCGATGCCCACCGAGACGCATTTCTACGTGCCCTCCCAGGGGCATCGCCTGCGCCACGACCCGCTCAACTCGATCGTCGCCCCGCGCCCGATCGGCTGGATCTCGACGCGCGCCCCCGACGGTGTGTCCAATCTGGCCCCGTACTCGTTCTTCAACCTGTACTCGTACCGACCGCCGATCGTCGGCTTCACGAGTTCGGGGTGGAAGGACAGCGTCGCCAACGCCACCGCGACGGGGGAGTTCTGCTGGAACCTGGCGACCCGCCCGCTCGCCGCGGCGATGAACGCGTCGAGCGCGCCCGTGCCGCCCGGGACCGACGAGTTCGCGCTCGCCGGCTTGACCGCTGCACCATCGCACGTGGTTGCCGCACCGCACGTCGCCGAGAGCCCGGTGGTGTTCGAGTGCCGGGTCACGCAGCACCTGCAGCTCCACGATCTGGCGGGCGGCGACGTGGCGTCGTGGCTGACGCTCGGCGAGGTCGTCGGTGTCCACATCGCCGGTGCACTCGTGGCCGACGGGGTGTACGACACCGTCGCCGCCCATCCGATCGCCCGCGGCGGTGGCCCCGCTGACTACTTCGAGCTCAGCGAGGCCAACCGCTTCAGGATGCCGCGCCCGACGGCGTAGCCGCGGTCACGAGCGGGGGACGTCGCCGCGCCAGGCACCGGTCTCGCTGCCGCGCGACTCGATGAACTCCTTGAAGCGCTGCATGTCGCCCTTCGCCCGGCGGCTGATGAAGCCGAGCTTGTCGCCGACCTGCTCGACGAACCCTTCCGGCTCGACGTCCATCTCGAGATGCACGCGCGTCGAGTCGGGGGTCAGTTTGTGGAACGTCACCACGCCGGCATGCCCGGTCTCGCCGTCGACCGTGGTCCAGGCGATCCGCTCGTCGGGGTGCTGCTCGGCGATCTCGGTGACGAACGAGCGGGTCGCCCCACCGACCTCGACGGTCCACCGGTTGCGGGTCTCGGTTTCCTGGACCACCGACTCGACCCCCTCCATGAACTGGGGGAAACTCTCGAACTGGGTCCACTGGTTGTACGCGGTCGTGACGGGCACGTCGACGTCGATCGATTCGGAAATGTTGCCCACGGGGCCTCCTTGGTGTCGTCTGCTGGCGGCACGGGTGGTACCCGCGCCGCAGCCGAGCCACACCCCGTGAACGACGCGCAGCTAGCTCGGCGCGCTGGCGGAGACGCCGTGGCCGCGCAGCTCGGCCGACATCTGCTCGCGGCAGGCACTGCAGATTCCGGGCGTCAGCGGCGGGAGCGAGTCGCGTTCGAGTAGGCGCACGGCGCTGATGAGCCGCTCGATCGCCAACCATGCACCGTCGTGCTCGGCGCGGCCGCACCAGCTGCACAGCGCGATCGGGGTCGCGCGGTCGTCGCGCGTGGCGGTGGGGTCGAGCAGCGCGACCGGGCTGCGCGGCGCCTCGAACACGAGCGACGACCGGAACCGCACCCCACCGTCGGCGGCGGGGGCGATGGCCATCTCGTACCACCGCCGCGCGTGCGCCGCGTCGCAGCGGAACGGCACGCGCAGCTCGGATTGCGTCGACCGCACCTGCTCGACGACGAGCTGCCACACGGCGCGCATCTCGTCGCCCTCGATCGCGTCCCACAGCACGCGGGACGACCCGGGCTGAACCAGATCGGGCGCGGCGTGGTCGATCGCCGCCGCGGCCCAGCCGGCACCGACCTCGGCGAGCACGTCGGACGCATCGATGGCGTACTCGATCAGCGCGACGGCGGAGTTGGCGGGGGGCGAACCCGGGGAGCCGCCGCGTCCCGACTCGATCGCCGCCTCGATCCCGTCCCACACCGACGCCGGCGGGTCGGTCAGGTCGAGATCGGCCGGGTCGAGGCCCGCCAACGCCCGGATGACCTCGTCGCTCGCCATCACCCCCAGCCTACCCAGCGAGTTAAGGTCGGCCGGCGCTACCGGTCGGCCAGGCCGAACTTGGCTTTGAGCACCTGGTGGTAGGGGCGTTCCCCGAAGCGCACGAAGCGGGCGGTGGCCACCGATGGGGAACAGCGCACCACCGCTCCCGGTGTCAGATCGCACGTGCGGCGGCCGTCGACGGCGATCGTGACGCCGAATTCGCCGAGCACCTCGATCACGACCTCTTCGGTGGGGTCGAGCACGAGCGTGCGGTCGAACAGCATGTGCGGAGCAACCGGGGTCACGAGCAGCGCCCGATGCTTGGGCGACACGATCGGCCCGCGCGCGGACAGCGAGTAGGCCGTCGATCCGGTCGGGGTGGCGACGATCAACCCGTCGGCGGCGTACGTGGTGAACGGCTCGCCGTCGATCCGCACGAGCAGCCGCACGGTGCCGGACTCGTGCTTGTCGACGACCGCCTCGTTGAGCGCCCGCCACCTACCGATCGGCTCGCCGGCCGCCCCGGCGGCGCTGATGTCGAGCATCATTCGCTCGTCGAGATGCCACCGCCCGGCCGCGCTCCCCTGCTCCCATCGCCCGAGCGCGTCGCGCACGTCGGTCGGCTCGACCTCGGTCAGGTAGCCGAGGTGCCCCATGTTGACACCGAGCAACGGCACCGGCGCGCCGTCGAGCAGGTGCACGGCGTGGAGCATCGTGCCGTCGCCCCCGAGCACGAGCGCAAGGTCGGCCGTGCGCACGTCCGGGGCATCGGTGGTGACCACGCCGTGGCCACGCGCGCGCAACCACGCTGACACGTCGTCGGCGAGGATCCGCGCATCGTCGCGGCGGTGGTGCGCCACGACCGCGATCGTGCTCACGGCGGTGACCCGGCGTCGGCCCACACGAGGAACTCACGGTTGCCGTCGGCACCCGTGATCGGCGAGTCGGTCCAGCCCCGCCGGATGCACCCGGCGGCGGCCAGGGCGACCTCGATCTCGGTACGGACGCGGTCCCACACGTCGGGGTCGGTGATCACGCCGCGCCCTTTGGCGACCTCGGCCCGTCCGGCCTCGAACTGCGGTTTGACGAGCAGCACCATCGGGGCCCCAGGGTGGCACACCGCAGCCAGCGCGCCGAGCACCAGCTTGAGCGAGATGAACGACAAGTCGCCGACCACCATGTCGACCAACCCGCCGACGGCGTCGGCGTCGAGGTACCGGACGTTGGTGCGTTCGAGGCTGGTGACGCGCGGATCGGCGCGGAGACGCTCGTGGAGCTGCCCGTGGCCGACGTCGACGGCGATCACGTGGGCCGCGCCACGCTGGAGCACGACATCGGTGAACCCGCCGGTGGAGGCGCCGGCGTCGAGCACGCGGCGGCCGGTGACGTCGAGCGCGAACACGTCGAGGGCGTGCTCGAGCTTGAGCGCCCCGCGACCGACGTAGCGCGGGGGCGGGCCGGTGACGTGGAGCTGATCGCCGGGCGCGACCTGGCGCGACGGCTTGTCGGCGAGCGCGCCGTTGACCTGCACGCGGTGGGCGCCGATCAGCTCGGCGGCATCGGCGCGGCTTGCGGCGAGCCCGCGGCGGACGAGTTCGGCGTCGAGCCGCTGGCGCGCGGCCACGCGCCGCTCAACCGTTGCGCGACGTGCGCACGGGCGCGACGCCCGAGCTGCCGACCGCCTTGGAGGCGGCCTTCTGTGCGGGAGCCTTCTTGGCCGGAGCCTTCTTGGCCGGGCTCTTCTTGGCCGGAGCTCTCTTGGCGCTGGGCTTCTTCGCCGGAGCCTTCTTCGCCGGAGCCTTCTTGGCCGGAGCCTTGGCGGCGGCCTGCTTGGCCGGGGCGCGGGTGCCGGGAATCGTGACCGGCGACATCGCGGCGAGCTTGTCGGCCAGCGACTCGACCTGGTCTTCGACGGCGTCGAAGCGCTCGGAGAACGCGCTGACCTGCTTGGTGACTTCGGCCTGGACGGCCTGGGCCATCTGCTCGGCGAACGCGCGGCCGCGGGTGACGAGGGTCTCGACGAGCGAGTCGGCGTCCTTGCGGCGGATCTCACCGGCCTTCACCAGCGAGGCGACGAGCGCCTCGGCCTTCGACTTGGAGACGTCGGTGATGTACACGCCTGTCTCGATCAGCTTCTTGAGTGGAGACTCAGCCATGTCACTCAGTGTATGCGGAATAGTTGCGTGAGCGCGACGAATGCTCGCGGTGTGACGAACGCAACGCCGCCGCCACCGCCGCCAGATCGGCGACGTCGAGGTCGACGTCGGCGACCCGTTCGTCGGCCCCCACCACCCCCGTGCGCACGAGCGCGAACGCACACCCCAACGTCGCCGCGAAGGCACCGTCGGTGTCGAGCCGGTCGCCCACCATCAGCGTGCGCGCCGGGTCGAAGCCCTCGCCGAGGTGGGCCGCCACGGCGGCTGCCATCGGGGCGTGTGGCTTGCCGGCGATCGTCGGCTGCACCCCCGCCGCAGCGGCGATCGCGGCAACCAGCGCCCCGGCGCCGGGCCCGAGCCCGGTCGGGGTGGGGAACGTCGTGTCGTCGTTGGTGGCGATGAACGCGGCCCCGTCGCGCACGGCCGCGCTGAGCGCGTCGAGTCGGGCGTAGTCGAAGCTGCGGTGCAGACCGACGACCACGGCCGCGACCGGGGGACGTCCGGCCGCATTCCAATCCGCCGGGGCAACCGGCTCGACACCGCGTGCGACGAGCGCCTCGAGCAGCCCCGCCTCGCCGCCGGCGAGCACGACCGCGCCCGGTGCCACGAGCTGGGCGGCGGCCTGCGCCGAGTTGACGACGTCGCCGGTGGCCGGGACGCCGATCGCCGCCAGGGCGGCCTCCTGTTCGGCGATCGTCGAGAAGGCGTTGTTGGTGACGAACAGCACCCGCCGTCCGGAGTCGCGCAGTTCGGCCACCGCTTCCGGTGCGCCGGGTACAGCTCGGTGGGCCAGCCACACGACGCCGTCGAGATCGCACAGGACGACGTCGATCGCGGTGGGGACGGTCACCGGGCGGAGGCTACGGCGTAGGCTCGGCGCGTGCCGCGCTTCGAACCGTTCCGTGCCCTCCGTTACGACGCGTCGCCAGGCAATCCTGCCGGTGTGCCCTCGCTCGAAGCGGTCACGGCACCGCCCTACGACGTGCTCTCGGACCACGACGTCGACCTGCTCGAGCAGTTGCACCCGCGCAACATCGTCCACGTCGACGTGCCCCGCGAACGCGACGGGGCCGACCGCTACGACGCGGCCGGCGAGCGGCTCCGCGAGTGGCTCGCAGCGGGTGTGCTGGTGGCCGACCCCGAGCCCTCGTTCACGCTGTACCGGCAGCGCTTCACCGACGCCGCCGGCGCGGCCCGCGAGATCGTCGGGGTGGTGGGCGCGCTCGAGGTGGTCGACGAAGGCGCCGGGCGGGTGTTGCCCCACGAGCGCACCACACCCAAGGCCTCGACCGACCGGCTCGACCTGACCCGGGCCACGCGCACCAACCTCTCGCCGATCTGGGGGCTCTCGCTGGCCGAGGGCCTGACCGAATTGCTGCGCGAGCCCGGAGAGCCACTGGGTTCGGTGACGATCGACGCGGTCACCCACGCCGTCGAGCGGGTCACCGACCCGGCTCGCGTCCAGGCGATCGCGACGATGGTGTGGAGCGACGACGTGCTGATCGCCGACGGGCACCACCGCTACGGCGTGGCTCGTGCGTTCCGCGACGAGGAGCGTGCGCGCACCGGCTCGGACGAGACGCCGGCGGAGTTGACGCTGGCGTTCGTGAACGAATTGGTGGCCGAGCAGCTCAGCGTCGAAGCGATTCACCGCGTCTACCGCGGCATCGAGCGCAGCGAACTCGTCCGCGCGCTGGCCGTCGGCTTCGACATGAAGCACGCCGGACGGGTGGGGCCCGGCACGCTCGACGAGATGAACTCGCGCGGCTGCTTGTGCCTCGTCGACGCCGGGGGCAACGGCACGTGGCTGATCCCGCGCCCGGGCTTCTTCGACGGCGTGCGCGCGCTCGACGGGGTGTGGCTCGAGCACGTGCTCGCCGACACGACGGCCGACGTCAGCTACCAGCACGGGGTCGCCGAGGTGACCGCGTTGGTCGCTGACGACGCGTCCGTCGCGGCGGCGGTGTTGATCCGCCCGGTCAGCATCGCCGAGATCGAGCGGACGGCCCGCGAGGGCCTGTTGATGCCGCCCAAGTCGACGTTCTTCACGCCCAAGCTGCGTACCGGGCTGTTCCTGCGTCCGCTCGACGAGCCCTCACCCGACCTCAGCAGCATCGAGTAGGTCGGCGGCTCGCTTGCGGGCGCGCTCGGCGGCCTGGCGGCGGTTGGCCCGGACGACTCGCTCGGCGACGACCTCCGTGCGACTCTGGGTGACCCCGCCGGCGCGAAAGAAGCGCCGGGCGACACGCCCGACCACCACCACGTCGTCGCCGGCGGTGAGCGACGTGACCTGGGCGTCGGCGTCGGTGACGACGACCGGGACGGTGGCCACGGCGCCGTCGTCGAGCCGTGTGGTCAGCTCGAGCTGCGTGAGCGTCGCTCCCGACGGCATCTCGCGCGTCCGCGGATCACTCGACAACACCCCCCGCAACACGACCAGGTTGAGGTGGACAGTAGGAACAGACTCGGTACGCGCCATGGCGACCTCCTGAAACAACGAAGTGCTGGAGGGAGGAAGCCGGCGCCCGCCACCTTACGCAGGGGCTGTAACGGGGTTCTTCAGCTTGCTGAGCGGCGATCGGATCGTTCGAGCGCAAGGCGCGGGAGCCCGAAGTTGCCTTTGGGCAACGAGTGGCGATCCGCAACGCAGCGATCGGGCGATCCGGCGCCGCTCAGGTGATGGAGGCGGAGTAGATGCCTTGGATGGCTTCGTCGAGGGCGGCGTCGAAGTCGGCGTCGCTCATCTGCGCCGAGAGGCCTTCGGTGAGCGCCCGCGAGAAGCTGGCGATCATGCCGGGGTTGCGGGCGAGGATCTCGTTGGCTTCGTCTCGGGGGTAGCCACCCGAAAGGGCCACCACGCGCAGTACCCGCGGGTGCTCGATCAGCGGGGCGTAGAAGCCGTCCTCGCTGGGCAGCGACAGTTTGAGCATGACCTCTTTGTCGTCGGGCAGCTCGTCGAGGGCGACCGCGATCGAGTCGCGCAGGAGCTGCTCGGCTTCGGGCTTGCTGGCGCTGTGGATGTCGATCTCGGGTTCGATGATCGGCACCAGGCCGTGTTCGAGGATCTGCCGGCCGAAGGCGAACTGCTGGGCGACGACCGCGTCGACGCCGGCCGCGTTGGCGATCGAGATCACCGAACGCATCTTCGTGCCGAACACGCCGTTGGCCACCGCCCGCTCGCACAGCTCGTCGAGGTTCGGGATCGGCTTCATCACCTGGGCGCCGTCGACCTCGTCGGCGAGCCCCTTGTCGACCTTCAGGAACGGCACCACCTGCTTCTCGGCCCATAGGTACTCGGCCGCCCCACGGCCGCCGAACTGGCGGTCCATCGTCATCTCGAACAGGATCGCCCCGAGCACGCGCTCGCCGGTGAAGGCCGGGCTGCCGACGATCCGGGCCCGCATCGCGTGGACGAGGTCGAACATCTCGTCTTCGCTGGAGTAGGCGTCCTCCTCGACCCCGTACAGCTTGAGCGCCTTGGGCGTGCTGCCACCACTCTGATCGAGGGCGGCGATGAAGCCCTTGCCGGTCCGGACTTTCTCCAGCATCTCGCTGTTTGGCATCGAAGTCATGCCGGCGATGCTAGAGGGTGGGCCGGGGGCGCACGATCAGCGCTCGTGGCGGCGAGCCGCGCGACGCCGGCGGCGGTACTCGCGGGCGGCCCGGAACTCGGCGGCTTCGCGGCGGTAGCGCTCGACGTGCAGGTTGGCGTCTTCGAGGAAGCGGAAGTTTCCGAGGTCCATGGTGGTGCTCCGTTGTGCAGGGGGTCGTGAGTGCTTGTACAGATCAACGTACGCACCGTTCCGGACTGTTCCGGTCCTGATCTGTGAGAAGCTGTCGCCGTGGCTTCCACTGCGCGCCTGCTCGAACTCCTGTCGATCCTCCAGTCCGGGGCGGCTGTGTCGGGCCCGGTGCTCGCCGAGCGGCTCGGCGTCACCGAGCGCACGATCCGCCGCGACGTCGACCGGCTGCGCGAGCTCGGCTACGCGATCGACGCCCGCCGCGGCGCCGACGGGTGCTACTCGCTCGGCTTCGGCGGTAGCGCGGTGCCGCCGCTGATCCTCGATCGCGACGAGACGGTGGCCTTGGCCGTGTGCGTGCGCGCCGCCGCAGGTGACTCGATCGCCGGCGTCGCCGATGCCGCCGAGCGAGCGCTCGCCAAGCTGCAACAGACGCTCCCGCCGCGTGCCCGGGCCGAAGCCGACGCGTTGGCCGCGGCGACGCTGCGCATGCCGAGTCAACGCACCGACGACCAGGTCGACCCGCAGGTGCTCGTCGCCGTGTCGTCGGCGTGCCGCGAGCAGGAACGCCTCGCCGCCGAGTACCGCGACGGCGCCGGCGCGGTCACCGAGCGCCGGATCGAGCCGTTCCGCGTCGTCAGCGTCGACCGCCGGTGGTATCTCGTCGCCCACGACCTCGACCGCCGCGACTGGCGCACGTTCCGACTCGATCGGTTCATCAGCGTGCGCCGCACCGGGCACGGCGTGCGCCTCGTCGATCCGCCCGACGCGGTTGAGTACGTGCGTCGTTCGATCTCGACGGCGCCGTATCGGCACGAGGTCCGGGTGCGCGTCGACGCGCCGATCGGTGAGCTGTCGGCCTACATCGGGCCGCGGTTCGGGATGCTCGAGGAGCTCGACGCCGACACCACCTTGCTGACCGCTGGCGTCGACGACTTCCACTACTTCGGTGTGCGCCTCGGCATGTTGCCGTTCGAGTTCGCGGTCGAGTCGCCCGACGAGTTGCGCGACTACGTCGCCGAAGCCGCAGCAAGGATGCTGCGCTCCACGGGAGCGCTGTTGAGCTGATCGAGGCGGTCTCCGAGCCACTCGAAGAAGGTCGCGTTGGCGTAGGCCTGGAACACGAACCAGGCGATCGCCAGGACGACCGCCAGAATCACCAGCCGCTTGAGGAACCGCGCCGCCCGGTTGGTGGCGTCGCTGATCAGGGGGCCGATGTCGCGGGCGGCGTAGCGCGCCTGGGCGCCGAACGCCGAGGCTGCCCGCTGGGCCTCCTCGCGCACCGCGCCGCGCACCTGGTCGACGAGCTGGCCGGCGTCACGGACGCGCTCGGTCCAGTGCCCGCCGTCCCAGAAGCGCTGCCCGCCGCCGCCGGCAGGGTCCGGGTACCACCCCGGTGACGCGGCGCCAGGGGCGCCGCCGGGGCGGGCCGCGGCGGCTGCTGCGGCGACCTCGTAGAGCCCGCCGGGCTCGTCGTTGGAGGGGTAGGCGCGATAGTGGTGGGTCCAGTCGGTGCCCTCCCACCAGCGCAGGCGGGTCGAGCCTTCCGGGTCGGGGTACCAGCCCGCCGGCGGCGCATCCTCGAGCCGCATCTCCGTCAGGCCTCGTCGGCTTCGGTGGCCGGCGGCAGGTCGACGCGTTCGGTGACGTCGGGGATCGGCAGCCCGGCGCGCGGGCGGACGGCGTCGTTCGGATCGTCCGGCTTGACGCTCTCGGAGAGCGCCGACACGAGCCCGAGCAGGCTGCCGTAGTCGACCGGGACGACGAGCTTGCTGGCCCGCCCGTCGCCGAGCTTGGCGAGCGCCTGGAGGTACTCGACGGTGAGCACCGTGGCGTCGGCCTCGGCCGACTTGATGCCGAGCAGTCGGGCCCGGGCGGCGTCGCCTTCGCCCTCGCCCTGCATCGCGATCCGGGCTTTGTTGGCCCGGGCCCGCAGCTCGATCGCCTGGGCCTCACCTTCGGCGTCGAGGACGGCCGCCTGCTTACGGCCCTCAGCGGCCAGCACGGCTGACTGCTTCTCGCCGTCGGCGCGGGCGATCGCGGCTTCGCGGAAGCCCTGCGCTTCGGTGACCGTGGCGCGACGGTCGCGCTCGGCGCGCATCTGGGCGTGCATCGCCGACACGACTTCCGGCGGCGGATCGATGCGCTGGATCTCGACGCGCACGACGCGTACGCCCCACGTGTCGGTGGCATCGTCGAGCACGTTGCGCAGCTGCGTGTTGATCCGGTCGCGGCTCGTCAGCGCGGCGTCGAGTTCGAGGTCGCCGAGCAGGTTGCGCAGGTTCGTCTGGGCGAGCTTGGTGATCGCCGTGAAGAAGTCGGCGACGTTGTACACGAGCCGCTGCGGGTCGGTGGCCTGGTAGTACACGACCGCGTCGACCGAGATCGTCACGTTGTCGGACGTGATCACCTCCTGGGGCGGCACGTCGACGACCTGCTCGCGCATGTCGATCAGCTGCATCGTGTCGATGAACGGCACGATCAGGCGCAAGCCCGGCGCCCGAGTGTCCTTGTACTTGCCGAGCCGTTCCCACAGGCCGCGCTGGTACGGGCGCACGATCTTGGCCGAGGCGACGAGCGTGACGATCAGCACGATCGCCAAGGCGATCATCAGGATCACGATGACTGACATTCAGGGTCCCTCACTCTCGTTGGCACTTCCTGCGGTGGCGGCCGGGAGCGGCTCGACGACGACCCGGGTGCCGCGCATGTCGAGCACGCGCACCTTGGCGCCTTCGCCGATCACCGCGTCGACATCGCTGATCGCGCCCCACTCCTCGCTGCCGATCCGGACGCGGCCGCGGCGGTCGACGTCGTCGACCTGGATCGCGGCGACGACGATGCCGGTGAGCCCGACCAGCCGCTCGGCCCCGACGCCCGGGGTGTTCGGGGCGTCGTTGACGAACTTGCGGGCCCACCGGTAGAGCGCGAAGAACAGCACCGTGCCGCCGCCGATGAACACGCCCCATTGGATCTCGATCGGCACGTCGTAGAAGGCGAGGATCGCGGCGACGAACGCCGACGCTGCCCACGGCAGGAGCAGAAAGGTTCCGCCGACGAACACCAGCTCGACGAGCGCGAACAGGAGCGCCGTGCCGAGCCACACCCACGGCCACACGTCGATGTCGATCCCCAGGTCGAGCGGGCCCGCGAACATGACGTCCACCCTAGGGCACGCTGCGCGATCAGGCCCGCGCGAGTTCGACCGGGATGCCGTTGAGCACGGCGTTGCCCGACACGGCATCGATGTCGCGCTCGTCGGTGAGCACGTTGGCGTTGACACCGGCGTGCTCGCTGGCCACGCGCAGGCGCGTCCCTTCGGCGCCGTGCCCCCAGCCGTGGGGCAGGCTGACGACGCCCGGCACGATCCCGTCGGTCAGCTCGACCGGGGCGACCACCGAACCGACCCGGCTCGTGATCACCGCGGGGTCTCCCTCGGCGAGGCCCAACCGGGCCGCGTCGTCGGGGTGGACCAGCACGGTGCACCGGGGGCGGCCCTTCACGAGCACACCGATGTTGTGCATCCACGAGTTGTTCGAGCGCAGGTGGCGACGGCCGA
>JAEZFY010000016.1 GCA_023417265.1 Actinomycetes bacterium
GGCGACTGTCGCCGAGCTCGACGACGGCACCGCGCGGCACGGGTCCACCGCCATGCTGGCGCCCGTCGACGAGCACCGGCAGCCGCGACGACAGTTGCGTCAGTTCGCCCGACCCGTCGTCCGCCACCTGCAGCAGGGCGTGATGGGCCTCCACCGCGGGATCTGCGAGCACCACCCCGCATCCCCGGGCGCGCCCGACGAGATGCCGGCCGGCGGCCAGCTCGACCGAGTGCCCGGCATGTGGGCCGGCGGTGACGGTGATGCGCACACCCGAGTGTGGACAGTGACCGCCCGGCACCGGAACGCAGCCCGGTGACGTCGCCGAAAGCGGCCGTGACCAGGACCTGTGAGCCGTCGGGACGGCGGTGAACGGGCCGCGGCCCATTCTGTTGCGGGCGGTGCGCCGGGCCGGTGAGACCCGCAGTGAGCGATCTTCCGGAGGATCCGGGCATGAACGACACCGTTGCGCCACCATGCGTCTCTCCGATCCGCCACTCCTCGGCCCGTCGCTATGAGGACGACTGGCGGCGCTTGCGCCGCCACCCTGAGGCACTCCGCCGGGCCGCCGCGTGGGGGATCGTGCGCCCACCGATCGCCGCGCTCGACGAGGTCTTGTTGGCGTGCGGGCACGACACACCCGCTTCGCCGTCCACCGAAGCCAACCTGCGCCGGCTCGTCGAACTCGCGGCCGACGACACGCTCGCCGCCCGGGTGGTCGTGCGGCGCCTCCTGCCCGGCGCCGTCAGCAGCGCGGTGCGCTATCAGTACGGCCGCGGCGCCGATGCGCTCGACGAGTTGGTCGGGGCGCTGTGGATCGGGATCCGCTCGTTCGACCCGCGGCGGCGCCCGGCAACGCTCTCCGCGGCGCTGTTGCATGACGCCGTCCAGCGCGCCTTCCACGCCGGGGCGCGACGGCAGATGCGGGAAGTCCCGAGCGCGCACGTCGACGACCGTCCCGGCGTGGGCTTCGGCGACGAGTCCGACGCCGATCCGGCAGCCGAACTGGCAGCCGTGCTCGACGTGGCTGCCGCCACGGGCGCCGTCGCCGCTGACGAGATCGCCCTGCTCCGCCTGATCGCCCAGGCGCCGGATGCGGCCACGGTCGCGCGCCAGCTCAACGTCACGGAACGCACCGTGCGTAACCGCCGCGCGCGGGCGACCGCCAAGCTGCGCGCGGCCGCGCTCGCGGCGTGACCCGCTAGTCGAACGCGGGCGGGCGCTTGTCGACGAACGAGGCGATGCCCTCCTGCCCCGGAGCGGCGACGACGCCGTTGGCCATCACCTCGACGGCGTAGGCGTAGGCCTTCGGCTGATCGAGGTCGACCTGGGCGTAGAACGCGCGCTTGCCCATCGACTTGGTCCACGCGCTGTCGGCGGTGGCGCGCCCGATCAGATCGGCCACGGCGTCGTCGAGCTGGTCGTCGGCCACGACCCGGTTGACAAGCCCCCAATCGGCGGCGGTGCGGGCGTCGATCACGTCACCGGTGAGCGCCATCTCGAGCGCCCGTTTGCGGCCGACGTTGCGGGCCACCGCCACCAGCGGCGTGTGGCAGAACAGGCCGCGCTTGACGCCCGATAGGGCGAATCCGGCCGACTCGGCAGCCACGACCAGGTCGCACGACGCGGCCAGCTGGCAGCCGGCCGCAGCGGCGATCGCGTGCACCCGGGCGACCACGATCTGGGGCACCGCTTGGATCGTGTCCATCAGCTCCGTGCACACGTCGAACAACTGCTGCACGGCAGTGAAGTCGGCACCCGCCATGTCGGCGAAGTCATGCCCAGCCGAGAAGGCTGGCCCGTCGGCGGCGAGCACGACCCCGCGGGCATCCGTGCCGGCGATCTCGCGGAACGTGGCGATCAGCGCCCGCATCACGTCGAGGCTGAGCACGTTGCGTTTCGTGGGATTCGCCAGACGCACGGTGACGATCGCGCCGTCCCGGGACACCGTGAACGCATCGGTCATGCGACCACCGTACGCTCTGTCCATGACCGCAGCCACCGCCGAGCGCCGCCGCCTCGCCGACACCTTGTTGGCGGTCGGACCCGATGCGCCCACGCTGTGTCATCCGTGGGCCGCCCGCGACCTCGCCGCCCATCTCGTCATCCGCGAACGGCGTCCCGATGCGGCGGTCGGCATCCTCGCCAAGCCGCTCGCCGCGTACACCGACAAGGTCCAGCGCGAGCAGGCCAACGGACCCTGGACGGAACTCGTCGACCACGTCCGCAACGGGCCGCCGATCTGGTCCCCGACCCGGGTCGCGGCGATCGACCGGGCTGTCAACACGGTCGAGTTCTTTGTCCACCACGAGGACGTGTTGCGGGCGGTCGAGGGCTGGGCCCCGCGTCAGCTCGATCCGGAGCTGACGTTCGATCTGGCAGCCGCGCTCGGGCGCGCCAAGTTGTTGGTGCGCAAGTCGCCGGTCGGCATCGTGCTCGCCCCCACCGACGGCGGCAAGACGGTGACGGCCAAGGCCGGCGAGCCGAGCGTCACGGTCAGCGGGCCGGTCGGCGAGCTGGTGCTGTGGGTCTACGGGCGCCAGGCCCACGCTGTGGTGGGCTACGTCGGTGACGACGCGGCGATCGAAGCCGTGCGCACCGCCCGGTTCGGTATCTAGCGCACCGCTGCGGCAGCCGCCTGGTGGGCGGCTTCGGCCACCCGGTCGAGCACGGCGTCGGTGTGGGCGAGGCCCACGAACAACGCTTCATAGGCACCGGGGGCGATCGCCACACCCGCGTCGAGCAGGGCGTGGAAGAAACGGCCGAAGGCGGGCTCGTCGATCTGCTTGGCCGTGGCGAAGTCGGTGGGCTGGGCCACCGCGCCGGTGACCATGCCGACCAGTGTGCCGACGACGGGGAACCGGGCCGGGAAACCGGCCGCCGTGCAAGCCTCGGTGAGCACCGCCGCGAGCCGGCCGGCCTGGTGTTCGAGGAACCCGTACGAATCGTCGTCGAGCGTGTCGAGCGCCGCCAACCCGGCCGCCGTGGCGAGCGGGTTCCCGGCCAACGTGCCGGCGTGGAACACCACACCGAGCGGGGTCAGGGTCTCCATCAGTTCCCGGCGCCCACCCACGGCTCCGATCGGGAGACCGCCCCCGATCACCTTGCCGAACGTCGTCAGATCGGGGGTGACGCCGTAGCGCCCCTGGGCCCCGCCGAGCCCGAGCCGGAAACCGGTGATCACCTCGTCGAACACGAGCACCGCACCGACCCGATCGCATTCGGCCCGGAGCCCCTCGAGGAAGCCGGGGGCCGGGGCGACGACGCCCATGTTGGCGGCAACCGGCTCGACGATCACGCAGGCGACGGACGCGTCGAGCTGGGGCACGACGTTGTACGGGACGACCATCGTCTCAGCCACCGCCCCGGCCGGAACCCCGGCGGTACCGGGGAGCCCGAGCGTGGCGACCCCCGAACCACCGGCCGCCAAGAGGGCGTCGGTGGCGCCGTGGAAGTTGCCGTGGAAGATGACCACCCGGTCGCGGCCGGTGTAGCCACGCGCGAGCCGCACCGCGGTCGACGTCGCCTCGGTGCCCGAGTTCATGAAGCGCACCTGCTCGCACGATGGCACCCGTGCCGAGATCGCCTCGGCCAGCTTCATCTCGCGGGGCGTGGGCGCACCGTACGACGTGCCGTCGGGGGCCGCGGCCTGGAGCGCGGCGGTAATCGCCGGGTGGGCATGGCCGAGGATCACCGCGCCGTAGCTCTGCACGAGATCGACGTACTCGCGGTGCTCGACGTCGTACACGAACGCCCCGCTCGCCCGGGCGACGACGTACGGTTCGCCACCGACCGACTTGAATGCCCGGATCGACGAGTTGACGCCACCCGGGATCACCCGGCTGGAGCGCCGGAACAGCTCGCTGTTGGACGGTATCCCGGCACCGGTGCACACCGTGGCGCGGCAACCGGCCGGCGGGCAGGCAACGGGATCACACAGCTCGATCGCCATGCGACCACGTTACAAACGGGGTCAGACCCCCGAGGTAACGGCGTGGCGTTCGGCGAACCAGCGCGA
>JAEZFY010000137.1 GCA_023417265.1 Actinomycetes bacterium
ACCAACGGCCCGAGCCGCGCACCGCGGCCGAACGGCGCGCCGCCGAGGTGGCCGCCACCCGCGGCCCGCGGCGCACGCTCAACAGTCCGGAAGCCGAGCAGGCCAAGATCGAGGCCCGCCAGATCGACGAGTGGGTCGACGAGGGGTCGCTGCGCGACGAAGCCGAGGCGGCCGCCGCACGCGGCGCCAGCGGCCGCCGCCAACGCCCCGACCGGCAGGTCGAGATCGACCCCGAGGTGGTCGCCGAGATCCACGCCGCGCTCGACCCACAGCGCGCCAAGCGGCTCTCCGAACGCCTGGCGATGGCCAGCAACGCGCTCGACCGTGAGCGCTTCGACGAGGCTCGCCGAATCACGTACGCGCTCGCCAAGGAGCTGCCCGCGGTCGCCGCCGTGCACGAGGTCCATGGGCTCGCCTGCTATCGCCTCGGCCGCTGGAAGCAGGGCGCGGCCTCGCTCGAGCTGGCCCGCAATCTGCGCCTCGACCCGGCGTTGCTGCCGGTGCTCGCCGATTGCTACCGAGCGCTGCACCGGTGGGCTGACGTCGAGTCGGTGTGGCGGGCCCTCAAGGCCGCCTCACCTGACCACGAGACGATGACCGAGGGCCGCATCGTGGTCGCCGGGGCGCTCGCCGACCGGGGCGACCTGAAGGGCGCGATCGCGCTGCTCACGGCCGACAAGCCACCCAAACGCGTGCGCACCCATCACCTCCGGCAGTGGTACGTGCTGGCCGACCTGTACGACCGCGCCGGCGACCCGGTGGCGGCGACGCGCTGGTTCCGGGCGATCGCGGCCGAAGACCAGAGCTTCGCCGACGTCCGCGAGCGGCTCCGCGCACTCGGGCGCTGAGCGCCCACGGCCGGGCGCTGGCTACCCTCTCGGCGCATGGCCAGACCGAGCTTCCGCGCCGGAGTCATCATCGTCGTCCGGCGACCCGACGGGGCCGTGCTGGCATTCGAACGAGCCGACACTCCCGATGCGTGGCAACTCCCGCAGGGCGGGATCGACGACGGGGAGACGCCCACCCACGCGGCGTGGCGTGAGCTCGCCGAGGAGACCGGACTCGGCCCGGCGGACGTGCGTCTCGTCGAAGAACATCCGCACTGGACGGTGTACGAGTGGCCGGCGGACGTCGCCGGCGCCAAGCCGGCCAGCAAGACCGCCGACCGGCTCGGCCAGGCCCACAAGTGGTTCTTCTTCGAGCCGCTCGGAGACAAGCTGCGCCCGCAACCCGACGGGGTCGAGTTCGTCGCCTGGCAGTGGATGACACCCGCCGAGCTGATCGCCCAAGTCGTCGAGTTCCGGCGCCGCGGTTACGAGCAGGTGCTCGGCCGGTGAGCGACCTGTTCTCGGCGGCCGCCGAGCAACGCCTGCGCGAGCACAGCCCGCTCGCCGCACGGTTGCGGCCGCGCACGCTCGACGACGTGGTCGGCCAGACCCACCTCGTCGGTCCCGGACGCCCGTTGCGTCGGCTCGTGGAGGCCGACCGGCTGACGAGCGCGATCCTGTGGGGCCCGCCCGGCACCGGCAAGACCACGCTCGCCCTGGCGGTCGCCGGCACCACGGCCCGGGCGTTCGAGCAGCTGTCGGCCGTGACCGCCGGCGTGAAGGACGTACGTGAGGTGATCGAACGTGCCCGCCAGCGGCTCGGCGAGCGCGATCAGGGCACGATCCTGTTCCTCGACGAGATCCACCGCTTCAGCAAGGCCCAACAGGACGCACTGTTGCCGGCCGTCGAGGATGGCACGCTGACACTGATCGGGGCGACCACCGAGAACCCGTTCTTCGAGGTCAACCCGCCGTTGCGCAGCCGCTCGACGCTGTTCCGGCTGGAGCCGCTCGACACCGCCGCGATCCGCGTGCTGATCGAGCGCGGGCTACACGCCGAAGGCACCACCGCCAGCGCGGCGGCGATCGAGCTGCTGCTCGACCGGGCCGGCGGCGACGGGCGTCAGGTGCTCACCGCACTCGAGGTGGCCTGCGCCTTGGCGCATCCCGGGCCGGTCGATGTCGAGCACGTCGAAGCGGCGCTCGGCACGAGTGCCCTGCGCTACGGCCGCGACGACCACTACGACGTGATCAGCGCGTTCATCAAGTCGATGCGTGGGTCCGACGCCGATGCCGCCGTGTACTGGCTGGCGCGGATGCTCGAAGCCGGCGAGGACGCCCGGTTCATCGCCCGCCGGATCGTGATCTTCGCCAGCGAGGACGTCGGCATGGCCGATCCGCAAGCGCTCCAAGTAGCGGTGGCGGCGGCCCACGCGGTGGAGCACGTCGGGCTCCCCGAGGCGCAGCTCAACCTGAGCCAAGCAGTGATCCACTGCGCCACCGCGCCCAAGTCGAACCGGGCCGCGCTGGCGATCTGGAACGCCCGGGCGGCGGTGCGCGACGGGGCGGTGGGGGAGGTGCCGGCGCACCTGCGCGACGCCCATTACCAGGGGGCCGCCCAGATCGGCCACGGCGCCGGATATCGCTACCCGCACGACGACCCCCGGGGCTGGGTCGAGCAGCGCTACCTGCCGGCCGAGCTCGGCGAGCGCCGCTTTTACGACCCGAGCGGACACGGCGCCGAAGCCGACATCGCCGCCCGAATCGCACGGCGGAGCGACCCCTGATCGGCCCGGTCGGGCCGGTACTGTGAGGGCCATGTCGGCCGGTGATCTCGCTGTCACCCTGGCGGCGGTGCTGTGCGCGCTCGGATTCGCGGCGCTCACCGTCGTGCTCATGCGCGTGCTCGATGCCATGCGCGAGCTGCGCAGCGAGGTCCGCGACCTGCGCGCCGAGACACGCCCCCTGATCGCCGAGCTGCGCGAGGCCGCCCACGGGGCGCGCACCGACCTCGAGCGCTTCGATCGGGTGCTCGGCTCGGCCGAGGCGCTCAGCGAAGCCGTGGAAGGCTCGTCACGGGCCGCGCGACACGTGTTCTCGGCACCGGCGATCAAACTGGCCGGGTTCGCCACCGGCACGAGCCGCGCCGTGCGGCGGCTGCGTGGCGCCACCGAGCCCGGCACGACGGTCGTCCAGATCAGGAAGGAGCGGCGCTCGTGATGAAACGGGTGACATGGTTCGTCGGCGGGGCCGTGGCCGGAGCCGCCGGCGCGAGCTACGCCAAGCAAGCGGTGAGCAAGCGCGCCCGGCGCACGGCCGCCAAGCTCAACCCGGCCACACTCGCCAAGCGTGCCGGCAACAACGTCGCCGGGGCGGTGCGCGAAGGCCGGGCGGCGATGAAGGCCCGCGAGGCCGAACTCCGCGGTCGCCGCGACCATCGCATCGAGGCGCTCGACGACAAGCTCGACCCCGGCGACCAGGTGATCGTCGACGGCCAGCCCGTCGACAGCGCCCGGGTGTACGTCCTCAAGCGGAAATAGCGCCGTCGTGGGCGCTGTCGCCGACGAATTGCGGGCGGCGATCGGGAGCCGCAACGTCCGCACCGGCCCCACCGAGCTCGGTCTGTACCGGCGTGACGCGTCGAACATGGACGGCTCGCCGAGCATCGTGTGCCTGCCCGACAGCACCGAACAGGTGCAAGCGTGCGTGGCGATCGCCGCCCGGCACGGGGTGCCGTTCGTCGCTCGCGGGTCGGGCACCGGCTTGGCCGGCGGCGCAGTGCCGCCCGACGGGGCGGTCGTGATCGTCACCACGCGCATGAACCGGATCGTGTCGGTCGACCCGGTCAACCGCCATGCCTGGGTCCAGCCGGGCATGCTCAACCTCGACCTGTCGCGCCAGCTCACCGGGCACGGCCTGCACTTTGCCCCCGACCCCTCGAGCCAGCAGACCTGCTCGATCGGCGGCAACGTCGCCAACAACGCCGGCGGCCCGCACTGCCTGGCCGACGGCGTCACCGCCGCCCACATCCTCGCCGTGCGGGTGGTGCTGCCCGACGGCTCGGTCACGGTGCTCGGCGGCGAGGACCCGGAACCCGACGGCTACGACCTGCGCGGCGTGTTCGTCGGCAGCGAGGGCATGCTCGGTATCGCCACCGAGGTGTGCGTGCGGCTCACCCAGAACGCGCCGGCCGTCACCACGATGCTGTTCGACTTCGCCACCGTCGAGGACGGGGCGGCGACGGTCAGCGGGATCATCGCCGCCGGCATCGTGCCGGCTGCGGTCGAGATGATGGACAAGCTGTGCCTCGTCGCCGTCGAGGCGTACATCCAGGCCGGATTGCCCACCGACGCGGCGGCGGCGCTGCTGGTGGAGGTCACCGGCCCGCCGGCCGGGCTCGCCGCCGACACCGACCGGATCGTGGCGATCGCCCGTCAGCACCGGGTGCGCAGCGTGCGTGTCGCCGCCGACGAGTCGGAGCGGGCGCTGTTGTGGAAGGGCCGCAAGTCGGCGTTCGGGGCGATCGCCCGGATCCAGCCCGACTACTACCTGCACGACACCGTCGTCCCGCGGGCGGCACTCCCGGCCGTGCTCGAACAGGTCTACGCGATCGCCGCCCGCTACGACCTGCAGGTCCTCAACGTGTTCCACGCCGGCGACGGCAACCTGCACCCGCTGCTCGTCTACGACGCCCGGGTCCCGGGCACGCTCGAACGGGTCCACGCTGCGGGCGGTGAGATCGTGCGCGCCTCGGTCGCCGCCGGCGGAGTGCTGTCGGGCGAGCACGGCATCGGGCTCGAGAAGCGCGACTACATGCCGCTGATGTTCTCCGACGTCGACCTCGCCGCCCAGGAAGCCCTGCGCCGCGCCTTCGACCCGCACCGGTTGGCGAACCCGGGCAAGGTCCTGCCGAGCCCGGCCACGTGCTCGGAAGTCGCGCGGGTGCCACCCGAGGTGGCGGAGCAGGCGTGGGTGTGACCGCCGCCCTGGAACCGTCGCTCGAGGAGTTCGCGGCCGACGTCGGCAGCACCGGGCCGGTGACGATCGCCGGGCTGGCGAGCCGCGGGGGCCCGGTCGTGGGCGTGCGCACGGTGATGGCCCCGGCCGGGGTGGTGGAGGTCAGCCCCGAGGAGATGACCGTGCGCTGCGGCGCCGGCACCCCACTCGAGATCATCGACGCGGCGCTCGCCGTGCACGGCCAGACCGTGGCGATCCCGCCGTCGGGCACCGTCGGTGGGGCGCTCGCCGTGGGCCGCAGCGGCATCCGCCGGCTCGGCTACGGGCCGGTGCGCGACACGGTGCTGCAGGTCCGCTACATCAACGCCGCCGGCGAGATCGTCAAGGCCGGCGGACCGACGGTGAAGAACGTGTCGGGCTTCGACCTGTGCCGACTGATGGTCGGGGCACGCGGCACGCTCGGATTCCTCGCCGAGGTGATCCTGCGCACCCGGCCGCGGGCACCGTTCGAGCAGTGGTACGTCAGCCAGCGCCCGCCCGCCGAGCTGCAGCGTGAGCTGTACCGGCCGACCTCGCTGCTGTGGGACGGCACCCGGGTGTGGGCGCTGCTCGAAGGGCACGCCGACGACGTCGCCGCCCAGGCCGTCGCCGCCGGGCTCGTCGCCGCCGACGATCCGCCGGTGCTGCCGACCGGGGGCCGCTGGTCCGTCCCGCCGAGCGAACTCCCGGGCCTCGTCGGCTCGGGACGCTTCGTCGCCGAAGTGGGTGTCGGGGTCGTCCATCACGAGCGCCCGGCGCCGCCGCGCCCGGTCGACCCGGCGGTCGCCGAGCTGCATCGCCGGATCAAGCACGAGTTCGATCCGACGGGGCGCCTCAACCCTGGCGTCACCGTGCTGTGAACCGGCCGACGCGGGCCGCGGGAGGACGCCACTCCCGGCCGTTCGTCGACCGGCCGGTAACGGATCACACCGCCGCACTCGCCGCCGCACGGCAGGCGTTGCGGGGGTGGGGCATGGCGGGCCAGCCCGAGCCGCTGCGCGCCGGCATGAACGCGATCTTCGACGTGCCCGGGACGGGCGCCGTGGTGCGGGTCGGCCACGCCACCGCGCCGGCGGCCGCGGGGCACGCACTCGCCGGGACGCTGGCCGCGGCGGGCGTGGCGACCGTGCGCGCGGTCGATGGATGGGTGGCCGACATCGACGGCTTCGCGGTCAGCGGCTGGGAGCGAGTGCCGGAGACGCGCCGGGCCGTCGATTGGGAGGCGATCGGCGCCACCGTCGACACGGTCCACCAGCTCGCCCCGTCGGGCCTGCCCGCCGACTATCCGCTCCCGAGCCCGACCGTGTTCGCGTGGTGGCAGTTCGAAACGCTGCTCGGCGAGGTCGGCGACGACCTCGACGCGCCGGCGCGGGTGGCGCTGGCCGCCGCGATCGAACGTAACTCGTGGTGGCTCGCCGCGGTGGGCGAGCAGCAGGTGGTGTGCCACGGTGACGTGCATCCCGGCAACGTGCTCGTGGCCGCCGAGGGGCCGCTGCTGATCGACTGGGACCTGCTCTGCTGGGCGCCCCCGGCGTGGGATCACGCGGTGCTGCTGACCTGGGGCGAACGGTGGGGTGGCGCGCCCGACGTCTACCCCCGGTTCGCTGCCGGCTACGGGCGCTCGTTCGCCGACGACCCGCTGACGCTGGCGCTCGGGGAGCTGCGCAACGTCGCCGCGACGCTGATGCGGGTGCGCGCCGGGCGCACCGACGCGGCGGCCGCCGCCGAGGCGGAGCGCCGACTCAGGTACTGGCGCGGCGACCCGGACGCGCCGGCCTGGCGCGCCCAGTGAGCGCCGGCCGGCGTTAGAAGAGGCGCTTCAGGACGCGCTGCTTGAGGGCCGTGTAGGGCGGGTAGGCGAGCCGCGGGTCGGGGCGGAACGTGCGCCGCAGCACGGGTTTGGCGTGCGAGAACGTGTCGAACCCGGCCTTGCCGTGGTACGCGCCCATGCCGGACGGGCCGATGCCGCCGAACGGCAGCCCGGGTACGGCGACGTGCATCAGGGTGTGGTTGACGGTGACACCACCGGCCGTCGTGCCGGCGATCACCCGGTCGGCTTCGCCGGGGTCGGACGTGAACACGTAGAGGGCGAGCGGCTTGTCACGGCCGTTGACGAACTCGATCGCCTCTGTGAGGCCGTGCTCGTAGGTGAGCACCGGCAGGATCGGGCCGAAGATCTCGTCGGCCATCACCGGGGCGTCAGGCTCGACGCCGGTGAGCACCGTGGGGGCGATGTAATGATCGTCAGGGGTGACCGTTCCGCCGATCGCTACGCCGGCGTATCCGCCACCGTCGAGCAGGGCCTGCAGCCGCTCGACGTGGCGGCCGTTGACGATCCGCCCGTAGTCGGCGGACCGGGACGGGTCGTCGCCGTACATCGCCCTGGTCTCGGCGACGAGTGCGGCGGTGAACCGTTCGGCGACCGCGGCGTCGACGAGCACGTAGTCGGGAGCGATGCAGGTCTGTCCGGCATTGGTGAACTTCCCCCACGCGATCCGCCGGGCGCTGACGCGCAGGTTGGCCGTGGCCGTGACGATCGCCGGGCTCTTGCCGCCGAGTTCGAGCGTGGCGGGTGTGAGGTGCTCGGCGGCCGCCCGCAGCACCACCCGGCCGACGGTGCCGTTCCCCGTGTAGAAGATGTGGTCCCAGCGCTCGGCGAGCAACGCGGTGGTCTCGGGCACGCCGCCCTCGACCACGCGCACCACGCTCGGGTCGAGGTACTCGCCGACGAACCGGGCGATCGCCGCCGACGTCGCCGGGGCGACCTCGGACGGTTTGAGCACCACCGTGTTGCCGGCCGCCAGGGCCGGGATCAGCGGCGCCAGCGTGAGCTGTAACGGATAGTTCCACGGAGCGATGATCAGCACCGTGCCGAGCGGCTCGGGCACGGTCTGGGCGCGGCCCGGGCCGAGGTGGAGCGGGAGCCGCACCTTGTGCGGACGGGTCCACACGTGAAGGTGCCCGAGTGCCTCGGCCACCTCGTTGAGCAGGAACCCGGTCTCGGTGAGCCGGGCCTCGGTCGCCGACTTGCCGAGGTCGGCGTGCAGGGCGGACAGGAAGTCGGCGGCATGGTCGACGAGCATCGCCTGCAGGCGCTCCAGCTGGGCCCGCCGGGCGGCGACGTCGTGCAGCGCTCCGGCGGCGAATCCCTTGCGGACGGCTTCGACGTGTTCCAGCACGGCATCCATGCGGGGATGCTACGACGCCCGCGGCCCGGCACGGTCGGCGGCCTACGATTGGCAGGCCATGACGCCCCTCGATCTCGACGCCGACGAGCTCAACGCGTGTGTCGGCTGCGGGCTGTGCCTGCCGCACTGTCCGACGTTTCGGGTCACGGGGGAGGAGGCGTTGTCCCCGCGGGGGCGGATTGCCGCGATGCGGGCTGTCGAACGCGGTGAGGCGGCGATCGATGACGACTTCGTCGAGTTCATGGAGACGTGTGTGCAGTGCCGCGGTTGCGAGCCGGCGTGCCCGTCGGGCGTGCCGTACGGGCACCTGATCGAGGGCACGCGGCACACGCTTGCGGCCACCAAGCGGAGCACACCGTGGTGGCAACGGCTCGGGTTGCGCGCGCTCGGGCGCCACCGCCTCGTGCTCGCCGGTTCGTCGGCCCTGGCGGTCGCCCAGCGCTTGCGGCTCGTGCCCCGGCGGGCCGGACTCAGCCGGCTCCCGCTGCGGCGCGGGAAGGCGCTGGTCGGCACCGCGGCGGCCCCCGACGTGTGGGTGTTCACCGGCTGCGTGATGGACGCCTGGATGCGCGACACGCACCGTGCCACCGCCAAGGTGCTCGGCGCGCTCGGCGTCACGTTCGCCGTTCCCGGCGGCGGTGCCGCCTGCTGCGGTGCGCTGCACAGCCACGCCGGCCTCACCGGCGACGCCGCCGAGCTTGCCGAGCGGACGATCGCCGCGCTCCCCGGGGACGCACCGATCCTCGTCAACTCGGCCGGTTGCGGGGCCGCGCTCAAGGAGTACGGGCACCTGCTCGGCACGCCCGCGGCCGCGGCGTTCTCGGCGCGCGTGTTCGACGTCCTGGAATGGGTCGCTCCGCAGATCGACCGCTTGCCGCCACTGCGCCCGCTCGGCTCGCCGGTCATCGTGCAGGACCCGTGCCACCTGCGCCACGTGCAGCGGGCGCACCTCCCGGTGCGCGCCGTGCTCGCCCGCTTCGCCGAGCTGGTCGAACTCGACGACGACGGCCTGTGCTGCGGGGCGGGTGGCGCCTACTCGGCGCTCGAACCGGCGCTCGCCGGTCAGATCCGGGCCCGCAAGCTCGACGCCGTCGACCGGGTGCGCGGCTCGGCCGCCGTGCTGGCCAGCGCCAACCCGGGCTGCTCGATGCATCTCGCCGGGTTGCTCGCCGAGCGCGGCATCACGGTGGCCCACCCGATCGACCTGCTCGCCGGGGCGCTGCCGTGAGCCGACCCGACGATCTCGCCGATCGGCTCGAGTCCGTGGCCGACGACCTCGACGAGCTGATCTTCGACTTGCTGCGCGAGGGCGACGCATCGGCCGACAAGCGCCTGACCCAGGCGCGCCGAGCGGTCGAAAAGGCGATCCGCCTGCTGCGCGCCGACGCCTAGCCCGTCAGACGTAGGTGTTGCTGTCAGACGTAGGTGTTCAGGGTGTCGATGAGCGCCCGCAGCTCGGCGTGGCCGCGCCCGGGGAACGGGAACGCGATCCGTTCCAGGTCGACCTGGTCGTCGTGGCGGACCTCGACCGAGTAGGGCTCGGCCCGACGGATCCGCCCGTTCGTGGCGAGCTGCCCGAAGCGCGCGTTGAGCTCGGCGAGCTGCGCATCGTCGGGGCCGCGGCGCATGCGGATCACCATGTCGCCGCCCACCATCCGGATCGAGTGGTAGTTCGAGTAGAAGCGGGTGATCTCATCGACCGCCGCGTCGGCGGAGTCGACGATCTTGTACAGCACCGTGTCGTGGTCAGCGACGAGGCCGCGCGGGATCAACTGCTCGCGGACGATTTCGTCGATCCGCTCCCAGAACGGGTCGCCGGGCATGTCGACGAAGACGATCGGCACGGGCACGCCCTTGCCGGTCTGGGTCAGCGTGAGCAGTTCGAACGTCTCATCGAGCGTGCCGAAACCGCCGGGGAGGCAGACGAACGCCGCCGATTCCTTGACCAGCATCAGCTTGCGCGTGAAGAAGTACTTCATCGCCACGTGCTTGTCGTCGTCGACGATGACCGAGTTGGCCCCCGCCTCGAAGGGCAGGCGGATCGACACCCCGATCGACTGTTCGCGCCCGGCACCCTCCATGCCGGCCTGCATGATGCCCGGTCCGGCACCGGTGACGACCATCCACCCGGCCGCGGCCAGGCCGGCTGCGACGTCGTGCGCCTGGCGGTACAGCGGGTCGTCGGATTGCACCCGGGCGGAGCCGAAGATCGTCACCTTGGGAACGCCGCGGTAGGGGGCGAACACGGCGAATGCGTCGCGCATCTCGGCCAGCGCGGCCGTGGCGATCTTGAGGTCGAGCGGCGACGGGCGATCGCCGATCAGACCCGCCGACTCGGTCAAGAGGTCGAGCGCGACGCGGTCGTTGCGGACGTCGAGCAACTCGACCAGCTCGCCGATCAGGTCCGCGACCCGCGCATCGCTCGGTGGGGGCACACTGGTGTCCATGTCGCGTCGACTGTACGGGGTGGGGCTCGGCCTCGTCGCGACCCTCGCCGGGCTGGCCGCGGGGGAGTTGATCGCCGGCATCTTCCGCGCCGCGGCGTCGCCGGTGGTGCCGGTCGGGCAAGGCGTGATCGACCGGGTGCCGCCGAGCGTCAAGGACTGGGCGATCGACACGTTCGGCACCGCCGACAAGGCCGTGCTCGTGCTCGGCACGCTGTTCGTGCTGGCCGTGCTCGGCTCGCTGGTGGGGTTGCTGGTCGTCGCCGGTCAGCGGGCCCTGGCGTTGGGGCTGACCGCGGTGACCGGACTGATCGGCGTGCTGGCGGTGCTCGAACGCCCCGACCCGTCGTTCGTGAAGATGCTCCCAGCGCTCACCGGCACGGCGGTCACCGTGGCCCTGCTCACGTGGTGGAGCCAACCGCGTGGCGACGGCCGCGAGGTGCTCGCCACCGAAGCCGGCCGGCGAGCGTTCGTGTTGCAGGCGAGTTCGGTCGGCCTCGTGGGGCTGATGCTCGCCGGGCTCGGGCGGTTCCTCCGCCGCCGCTTCGACATCGCCGGCGAACGCGCCGACGTCGTGTTGCCCCCCGTCGCACCACCCCCGGTCGCCGCACTCCCGGCCGCGAGCGACCTGCCTGGCGCTGTGGCCGGTGCCGTCGAGTTCGGGCTGGCCGACGTGACGCCGTTCATCGTGCCGGCCGCCGACTTCTACCGGATCGACACGGCGATCGTGGTCCCTCAAGTTCGTCGCGCCGACTGGCGTCTGCGCATCCACGGCCGGGTCGACCGCGAGCTCGAGTTGACGTTCGACGACCTGCTCGCCCGCCCGCAGGTCGAACGCCAGATCACACTCTCGTGCGTTTCCAACCGGGTGGGCGGCACACTCGTCGGCAACGCCGTGTGGCAGGGCGTACTGCTTGCCCCGCTGCTCGCCGAGTGCGGCCTGCAACCCGAGGCGACGCAGGTGGTGAGTCGCTCGATCGACGGGTGGACGTGCGGTTCACCGACGGCGGCGATCGTCGACGGGCGCGACGCCCTGATCGCCTTCGGGATGAACGGTGAAGCGCTGCCCGCCGAGCACGGCTACCCCGTGCGGCTCGTGGTGCCCGGCCTGTACGGCTACGTGTCGGCGACCAAGTGGGTGACCGAGATCGAGCTCACCCGCTGGGAGGACTTCGACGCCTACTGGGTGCCGCGTGGGTGGGCCAAAAAGGGCCCGGTCAAGACGATGGCGCGGATCGACCGCACCGCCGACGGCGACATCGCCGGTGTGGCGTGGGCCGTCCACCGCGGGATCTCGCGGGTCGAGGTGCAGTTCGACGACGGCGAGTGGCGCGAGTGCGAGTTGGCGGGTGTCCCCTCTGACGACACGTGGCGGCAGTGGCGCTACCGCTGGACCGACGCCACCCCCGGGGAGCACTCGGTGCGGGTGCGCGCCTACGACGGCACCGGAACGGTGCAGCCACCGGGACCCAAGCGCGAGGCGCCCGACGGCGCCGAGGGCTATCACACGGTGCGCTTCGACCTCGCCGCGTAGCCCCGCGACCGAGGCTTACTGCAGCGTCACCAGTTCGGTGACCACGCCGGCGCGGTCGTGGCGAGCCTCGATCTCGACGGTGGAGCCGGCCGGTGCCTGCACGATCCACTCGGCGACGGCCCGATCGGTGGTGTCGTCCGACGTGCCGAACTGGTGGATCGCCGAGTTCTTCAAGGCGCGCCCGGTGAGCTGTCCGAGCTCGAGCCGGTCGCGGCCGCCGACCACCACGCCGTCGGGCACGCTGATGCGGGCGACGAGCGGTTGGACGACACCACGGTCGAGTGCCTGTTTGGTGACGTTGGTGGGCATCCAGCCGGCGTTCTCGACGACGACGCGCACCCGCCACGTGCTGTCACCGAGCGGCTCGACGACCGACTCGCGGTGGCGCAGGAGCGGCGAGCACAGCGCCTGGAACACCGCCAGCTCGCTGTGCGGGGCGATCTCAGCTTCGAGCAGATGCGGCGGCGGGTTGCGGAACACCTGCGCCACATCCCACCCGCCGAGCTCGACCCGGCCGAGCTCGGGATGCTCGAACGGATACCAGTCGACGTAGCCGGTGGGCACGTTCTCGTCGACCCACGCCAGCAACTTGAGCTCGTCGTCGAGCGGGTGCACGCGGAACCAGTCGATCGGGTTGGCGCCCGCGATGCCGGCCGTGCGCAGCGGGCTCCAGAACTCGGTCGTCCAGGCGAACACGCCGATGTGATCGAACGCCCAGTCCGAGCCGGTGCCCGTGATGACCGACTTCGGGTGGTACCGGAAGTCGTGGTACACGCTGATCGCCGGGTACCCCGTGATCTCGGTGGCCCGCTTGCCGAGCTCTTGGTAGGTCCACAGGTCCTCGGCCGCGAGCGCGTCGTCGGGCTTGTTGCCGAACGCCCGCAGATGCACCCCCGAGAACGTGTGGTAGGCGAAGTAGCCGGTGATGTTCGGCCGTTCCGTCACCGCCCTCACGATCGCCGCAACCTCAGGCTCGCTGGTGGGGTAATCGCCGGCGCCGGTGGGCGCGTTCTGCACGACGCGGGCCCAATCGTTCGGGAAGTTGCGGTTCGAGTCGATGCCGGCGAGCGCCCGGGCGGTGCGCACGGTGAGACCGTCGAAACCCTGGATGCGACCCTCGGCGAGCACCCGGTAGTACGGGCCCGGGCCGTCCTCGTCGGGTTCGCGGGCGACGAGCAGCCGTGGGTCGGCTGGGTACGGCTTCCACGCACCGTTCGGATCGACGACGCGCATCTGCAGTTGCCGCCCGTCGTGGTCGACGTCGCCAGGGATCAGTCCGTCGAGTTGCTCGGTGAGTGGCCACGGCCGCGTCGTGGCGCGCACGATCTGGGGCACTTCGGCGAGCGCCAACTCGGCGCCGTCGGGATTGATGCGCGGGGCGATGTAGAAGGCCCGGGTATCGAGCGCCCGGGTGACCCGTGCGTCGCTGCCGTAGTTCGTGCACAGATGCTCGACGAGATGCACGAGCGCCACCGAGGCAGTCAGTTCGCTGGCGTGGATGTTGCCGTCGAGCCACAGCGCGGGCTTGTCGGCGGCGGCCCCGGTGGCGCGGTTGGTGACGGTCAGCAGCCACAGCGGGCGGCCCTCGTAGGAGTCGCCGATCGCGGTCAGCAGGACGAGGTCGGGGTAGCGGTCGGCGAACTCGTTGAGCCACGCCGTCAGCTCGTCGAACTTGGGATAGTGGTCGTAGCGTGGGGGCACGGCGTGTCAGCCCGCGCGGAGCTCGGCGGCCTTGGCTTCGAGCGCGCCGATCAGCTCGTCGAAGCTCTTCACGAAGGCGTCGACGCCCTCGCGTTCGAGCACGGCCGAGACGTCGGGCATGTCGATGCCCACGTCGGCGAGCTTGGCCCACACCGCGTCGGTGTCGGCATCGGGGTCGACCGTGCGGGCCAGCGTGCCGTGATCGGCGAACGCTTCGAGCGTCGCCTCGGGCAGCGTGTTCACCGTGTCGGGGCCGATCAGCCCGTCGACGTACACGACATCGGAGTAGTCGGGATTCTTCGTGCCCGTCGAGGCCCACAGCGGGCGCTGCACGCGGGCGCCGCGGGCGGCGAGCGCTTCCCACCGGGGCCCGCTGAAGCGCTCCTGGAACAAGCGGTAGGCGAGCCGTCCCTGGGCGAGCGCCGCCGTGCCCCGCAGCGCCAGCGCCTCGGGGGTGCCGATCGCTTCCAGACGGCGGTCGACTTCGGTGTCGACCCGGCTGATGAAGAAGCTCGCGACCGACGCGATGTGGGCGAGGTCGGCGTTCGGGTGCTCATCGGCGAAGCGCTCGAGCCCGGCGAGGTAGGCCTCGATCACCTCGCCGTAGCGTTCGATCGAGAAGATCAGGGTGACGTTGATCGAGCGGCCTTCACCGATCATCGTCTCGATCGCCGGCAGGCCCTCGGCGGTGCCCGGGATCTTGACCATCAGGTTGCGCCGGTGGATGCGCGTGTGCAGCTCGCGGGCGGCGGCCGTGGTGCCGGCGGTGTCGTGGGCGAGGGCAGGGGCGACCTCCACCGACACGTACCCGTCGAGCCCGTCGGTGGCGTCGTAGACCCGGCTGAACACGTCGCACGCGCCGTGGATGTCGTCGAGCACGAGCGCCCAGTAGTCGTCGAGGATCGGGTTGGCGTCGGCTGCCAAGCGCTGGAACTGCTCGTCGTAGTCGGGCGATCCCTGGATCGCCTTCTGGAAGATCGCCGGGTTCGACGTCAGCCCGCGCACGCCGGCGTCGCGGAACGCGGCGAGCTGACCCGACGTCAGGTAGCTGCGCTTGAGGTTGTCGAGCCAGGGGCTCTGCCCGAACTGCTCGGAAAGGTCGATGAGTCGCGACATCGTGTGCTCCGTTCTATGAGTCGCTGTTGCTGTCGGCAACGAGCGCGGCGGCGCGTTCGGCGACGTTCGTGGGATTGATACCCAGTCGCTCGAGCACCAACTCGCCCGGTGCGCTGACGCCGAAGCGTTCGATCGAGACAACCTCGTCGGCGTAGTAGTGCCAGCCCTGGGCGATACCGGCCTCGACCGCCAGCACCGGAACGCCGTCCGGGAGGACCGACTCGTAGTAGTCGTCGTCCTGCTCCTCGAAGCGGTCCCACGACGGCATGCTCACCACCCGCGCGCCGATGCCCTGCTCGTCGAGGATCTCGGCGGCTTCGACGGCCACCGCGACCTCGCTGCCGGTGGCGACGATGATCACGTCGAGCTCGTCGTCGTCGGTGTCGACGACGACGCCGGCGCCGCGCGCAACCGCCGAGCCGTCGGTGACGACCTTGACGTTCTGGCGTGTCAACACCAGCGCAGTCGGCCCCGCGTGGCGCACCGCGTCGGCCCATGCGGCGACGGTCTCGTTGGCGTCGGCGGGGCGGATGACGTGCAGGTCGGGGATCGCCCGCAACGTGGCGAGCTGTTCGACCGGTTGGTGGGTAGGGCCGTCTTCCCCGACACCGACCGAATCGTGCGTGAACACGAACGTCACCTTGGCCCCCGACAGGGCGGCCAGGCGCACGGGCGGGCGCATGTAGTCGAGGAACGCGAAGAACGTGCCGCCCACCGGGAGCACGCCGCCGTGCATCGCCATGCCGACCATCGCTGAGCCCATGCCGTGTTCGCGGACCCCGAAGTAGACCTGCCGGCCACCGGGGTTGCCGAGTGTCTGCTGCGACTGGCCGGCGAGTTTCGTGCCGGTGTTGCCGGTGAGGTCGGCCGAGCCGGCGACCAGGCCGGGAATCGTGTCGACGGTGGCGTTGAAGGCCTTGTTGATGGCGTTGCGGGTGGCGATCGACTCGCCCTGCGCGAACACCGGCAGCTCGGTGTCCCAGCCGGGGACGCCGGTGCGGCTCCACGCCGCAGCCCACTCGGTGGACCCGACGATGTCGGTCGTGCGGGCGTCCCACGCCGAGCGCTCGGCGGCGCCGCGCTCGGCAGCGTGGGTGCGGTAGGCGCCGACCGCGTCGGCCGGCGCCCAGAACGGTTCGTCGGGGATGCCCATCACGGCCTTGGTGGCGGTGACGTCGGCGGCCTTGAACGCCAACCCGTGCGCGTGCGGGTCGTCGGTGAGCGTGGGGGAGGGGTAGGCGATGTGGCTGCGCAGCACGAGCAGGGTTGGGCGCGCGGTCTGTTTGGCGGCCAGCAGGGCGGCTTCGAGTGCGTCGAGGTCGTTGGCGATCTCGCCGAGCTCGACGACCTCCCACCCGTACCCGGCGAAGCGCTCGGGCACGCGGTCGCTGTAGGCGAGCTCGGTGACGCCGTCGATCGTGACGTGGTTGTCGTCGTAGACGACGACCAGCTTGCCGAGCCCGAGATGCCCGGCCAGCGAGGCGGCCTCGTGCGACACGCCTTCCATCAGGCATCCGTCGCCGGCGATCACGTAGGTGTGGTGGTCGATCGCCTCGGCGCCGAACCGGGCCGACAGGATCCGCTCGGCGAGCGCCATGCCGACGGCGTTGGCGAACCCTTGCCCCAGCGGGCCGGTGGTGACCTCGACGCCGGCGGTGTGGCCGGCCTCGGGATGCCCGGGTGTGCGCGACTCCCACTGGCGGAACGCCTTGAGGTCGTCCATCTGGAGGCCCTCGGCGCCGCCGACGCCGGCGAGGTAGAGCATCGCGTACTGCAGGATCGAGGCGTGCCCGGCCGAGAGCACGAAGCGGTCGCGGTCGGGCCACGCCGGGTCGGTGGGGTCGTACTTCATCACCCGGCTGTAGAGCACGTGGGCGAGTGGGGCGAGCGCCATCGCCGTGCCCTGGTGGCCGCTGTTGGCCGCCAGCGGCGCGTCCATCGCGAGCCCCCGGACGATGTCGATCGCGGTCTGGTCGAGTTCGGGGGACAGGCGTGCGTTCACGCCGTTCGACGCTAGTGGACCTGCGGCGGGTCGGGGCGTGCCGCCCGTTCGATCGCGGCGAGGTAGCGCTTCGAGGCCGAGCGCTGCTGCTGCCGAGCGACCGGCCGGAACGCTCTGGCGAGGATCGAGTGCGGTCGCGACGCGGCGGAGATGTCGAAGCGGATCCTCCCGTCGGCGAGACGAACCAACGTGAACGTCTCCTCGCCGGCGGCCGGATGGTTCGGCAACGTGCCGTACGAGAACCCGTAGCGGTCGGGCTCGTCGTCGACGGTGACGATCCGGCAGACGACGTCGATGTACCCCACGGGCAGGGGCGCCGACATCGCCACGTTGGTGCCAGCCGCGAACGGTCCGTCGGTCGACACGATCAGCCCGGCGCCGCGCTGCACCTGCCAGTCGGCGAGTGCGGCACAGGCGCGCTGCCACGCCTCGTCACCGAGACCAACGATGCGCGAGCAGGCGTCGTAGCGGTAGCCCGGCTCGCGGTGTGCTGCTCTGGAGAGGCCCACCGGCTGGTACGTGAACGACTGGCCGGCGGCAGCGTCGAGCAACCGCCGTCGGAGGTGCTCGGACGGGCGAGTCAGGCGGATCGTCACCGGCGTCACCGTAAACGCGCTCTGCCTCCAGCGCCTCGACGGGGACGACGATTCGGCAGTCGTGTCACCTGAGCGCGAAACCCTCGGTGATGGGAGCAGGGCATCTCGCGAGAGTGGGCGCCATGAACCCTGAACTACCGGTCGGCTTCCGGTGGCGTCGGCCCGGACCACACGATGCCGAGGCGGTGTTCTCGGTGATCGACCGCCACAACACACCGCTCGTCGGATCCGCCGACATCACCCTGGCCGAAGTTGCCGACGAACTCAACGAACCCGGCTTCGACCCGGACCACGACGCGTGGCTGATCAGCGACGACGACGGCGTCGAGGTCGCCTACGGGTGGGCGTTCCGGAAGGCCGCGAGCAACCAGGTCGACATCGACGTGTTTGCCGACGATGCGGTCGCGGGGTGGCTGTGGGCGCAGGTGCTCACCCGCGCGCGCGAGCTCGGTGCGGCGGCGGGCCATGACACGGTCACGATCGACATCGGGATCTACCAGACCGACGCGGCACAGCAGGCCCGGGCGCGCGACCGAGGATTTGCGCCAGTGACCACGTTCCAACGCATGCGCATCGACTTCGACGAACCGCCGACCGAACCGAGCGTGCCAGACGGCGTCGTCGTACGCCGCGGCCCGGGCGACGAGACGCTGCGCCGCCACGCCCATCGCGTGTCGACGGAAGCATTCGTGGAGCACTTCGGCTACGTCGCGCGTTCGTTCGAGGAGTGGCACGAATCGATCGAGGCCGCCACCACATCGGACTGGGCGCAACTGCGCGTCGCCTACGTCGACGGGGAACCGGCCGCGATGGTGCGCGGCTCGGACCATTTCGTCGGCGACGAGGAGTGCGGGTACGTGGCCACGGTCGCGGTCCTCCCGTCAGCGCGCGGTCGCGGACTTGCCAAGCTGCTGCTGCTCCAAGCGTTCGCCGACGACCATCGCCGCGGGCGCCGCGGCACGATCCTGCACGTCGACTCGAACAACGTCACTCCGGCAGTCGGCCTCTACGAACGGGTGGGGATGCGTCCGGTGCTGGCCATCGACGTGTGGCAAGCGCACGCAACGACCGTCTGAGCCAGCGCGGCCCGGCGTTGTCGGGCGTCAGTCGGCGGCGGGTGGCAGCAGCGTGAACGGCACGACGTGCCACGGCCCGTGCCCGACGCGGCAGTGGGCGAACACCTGGCGGTACTCGGTGAACTCGATCTCGCCGCGCACGAGGCGGTAGGTGAACTTGCCCGGCTCGACCGAGAACGGGCTGACGTTGCGGGCCAGGTGCTCGCCGGCGTCGGGCCGTTCGGGATCGTCGACGTCGGTGCGGTAGACGACCTCGAACACGCCCTGCCCCACCACGTCGGCGGGGCAGAAGATCAGGGCCACGAGGTGCGGGGCGACCGTGATCGGCACCGGCTCGGGCGCCGCCATCGAGAACATCGCCCCGGTGAGGTCGAGCCGCGTCGACGGCCCGGGTGCCTGACGCATCTCGAAGTTCTCGACGAACAACGCCGACACGATCTGCATGCGGTCGAGCATGGGGCGAGGGTACCGGGCGCGTCTGCGATGATGAACCGCCATGCGCGACGACGCAGACCGATGGAACGCCCGGTACGCCGACCGTGCACCGGGCGAACCGAACCCGCCCAAGGGGCTCTCGCCGCTCGAACTGCCGGCCGGAGGTCTGTGCCTCGACGTCGCGTGTGGGCTCGGCGAACAGTCGGTGTGGGCCGCTCTCAATGGGTTCGACGTGATCGCGCTCGACGCCGCATCCACGGCGATCGCGGCCACGCAGCGCTTCGCCGCCGACCACGGGGTGGCCGACCTGGTCGACGCCCGCGTGCACGACCTCGACGAGGGCCTCCCCGCCGACCTCGCCGGCGAGTGCTCGCTGGTCGTCTGCCAGCGCTTCCGTGACGTCGGCCTGTACGGGCAACTCGCCGACGCGCTCGCACCCGACGGGGTGCTCGTCATCACCGTGCTGTCGCGCGTGGGTCACGCCGGCGAGCCCGGGCCACACCACGCCGACCCCGGCGAGCTGTCGATCGCGTTCTCGCAGCTCGACGTCGACATCGTGTCGCATCACGAGGCCAATGGCGAAGCGACGCTGGTGGCGCGTCGGCGCCCTCCGGCATAGTCTGCGCGCATGGCCTTCGAACTACCCCCGCTCCCGTACTCGCTCGATGCGCTCGCCCCGACCATGTCGCAAGAGACGCTCGAGTACCACTACGGCAAGCATCACCAGACGTACGTCACGAACCTCAACAATCTGATCGCCGACACCGATCTCGCCGACAAGTCGCTCGAGGAGATCATCCTCGCTGCCGAGCCCGGCCCGCTGTTCAACAACTCGGCTCAGGTCTGGAACCACACGTTCTTCTGGAACTCGCTGACTCCGTCCGGCGGTGGCGAACCCACCGGCGCGATCGGCGACGCGATCGGCGAGGCGTTCGGTTCGTACGAGGAGTTCCGCAAGCAGTTCGCGGCCGCCGCCACGGGCCAGTTCGGTTCGGGCTGGGCGTGGCTGGTGAAGACCGACTCCGGTCTCGAGATCACCAAGACGTCCAACGCCGACCTGCCGATGAAGCACGGCCAGACGGCGCTGTTGACGCTCGACGTGTGGGAGCACGCGTACTACATCGATTACCGCAACGCCCGCCCGAAGTACATCGACGCGTTCCTCGACGACCTCCTCAACTGGGAGTTCGCAGCCGCCAACTACGGCGCCTGACGCGCCGTCATGCTCAACCGGCGTTGACCGGTCGCTTGCCTGCCGTGGCCTCCTTGGCCACGGCAGCGGCATTTTTCGCCGCGCCGAGCGCCGCCTCGCGGGCGCTGCTGGCCGAGGTGGGGGCGGCGAACTTGAGCTCGTGCAGCCGTAGCTTGGCGAGCCGCAGCCACGTCAGCGGCTTGATCAACAGCCAACCCGGGTCGACCTCGTACCAGCGGTGGGCGAGCTTGGCCGAGGTCGGCGCGGCGTGGTGGTTGTTGTGCAGGCCCTCGCCGGCGGTGAGCAACGCCAGCCACTGCAGGTTGGTGGCCGAGTTGGCGTACGGGCGGCGGCCGAAGTGGTGACCGATCGCGTTCACGGCGGCCGAGGCGGCGAGGTAGTAGTTGACGTGGACGACCATCGCCAGCGCACCCACCTGCCACCCGAAGGCCACGCACAGCGCCACGGTCGTGAGCGTCAGGCCGAGCCAGGAGCGGTCGAACAGGACGCGGTCGGCGGTGGTGCGGGGGAGGTCCTTGGCGTACTTGTCGAGGTTCTCGAGGTCGTGCGCGGCCGAACGGTACATCTGCAGGTTCTTCAACTGGACCTTGAACCAGCCGTGCACGGCCGGGCTGTGCGGATCGAGCGGGGTGTCGGTGTGGGCGTGGTGCTTGCGGTGCACGGCGACCCACTCGCGGACCTTGATGCCGACCGTCAGCCACAGCAGCGTCTTGAACGCGGCGTGGGCCGGGGCCGAGAACGTGATCGCCCGGTGCGAGATGCCACGGTGCAGATACACGGTGGTGCACAGGTTGGCGATGGTGGTGAGGGCGACGCCGAGCGCCACGCCGAGCAGGATCGTTTGCAGCACGCGAACAGGTTAGCACCGGCTACCTACTGGTCGGTAGGCTGGCGGCAGTGTCGAACCACCTCTCCGCGCCTCCGGACGGGCGTACCGAAATCCGCGACACCCGCGAACAGATCCTCAGCGAAGCGCTCGAGTGCTTTGCCGCGGCAGGGTACGCCGGGACGTCGCTCAACGACATTGCCGCCGGCGTCGGAATCCGCCGTCCGAGCCTGCTCCACCACTTCCCCTCCAAGGAAGTGCTCTACCAGGAAGTCTTCGAGCGGCTCCTGTCCGACTGGTTCAACCGTCTCGCCGGGGCGATCACGGCGCCCGAGGAGGGTTGGGTCAAAGTCGAGTTGGTGCTGCGGGCGGGCTTCCGCTTCTTCGCCGACAACCCCGCCTTCGTGCGCCTCGTGCGCCGCGAAGCACTCGACAGCGAAGGCCACCTGGCCGTCGATCTGGCCGCCGTGCTGCGCCCCCTGTTCGACCGCGCCGCCGACTACTTCGCGCGTGAGATGGCGGCCGGCACGTTCGTCACCCAGGACGCCCGCCAACTCCTGATCACGGGCTACGGGGCCCTGCTCAGCTACTTCTCCGACGTGCCGTTCCTCGAAGGCCTGCTCGACGTGCAACCGATGTCGACCGAGGCGCTCGCCGCCCGCGAGGCCCACATCGTCGAGTTCTTCCGCGCCGCGCTGCTGCCCTGAGTCGCCGGCGCGGCCGCTCGGCGGCGTGGCGGTTGCACCCGGGGCCGCCTGACTACGTTGGACGACGCATGTCGATCCCCGCCACCAGCCCCGCCGACACTCGCGCCACGACCCTGTCGGAGGCGGCTTCGAAGGCGTTGTTGGCGCCGTACGGACTGCCGGTCGCGCTCGAGATCGTCGCCCACGACCCGTACGCGGCGGTGATGGCGGCCGACGAGCTCGGCTATCCGGTGGTGGCCAAGCTGACCGGTGACGCGATCGCCCACAAGACCGAACGCGGCCTGGTTCGCCTCAACCTCGCCGACGCCGCCGCCGTGCACGCCGCCGCCACCGAACTGTTCGCCGCCGCGCGTCCCGAGGACGGCCC
>JAEZFY010000194.1 GCA_023417265.1 Actinomycetes bacterium
TGCCGACCTTGGCCAACACCGCGTTCGGCGCCACGTCACCGGGCCCGTAGTTCACGTTCGACGCCAACGGACGCTCCGCCCCACACGGCCACACCGTCACGAACCCCGCCGCATCCGGCCCCACCGCGGTCACGTTCAACATCACCGCACTCGCGTCCGCAGCGACCCCGCCACGATCGGCAACCGTCAACTCGACGACACCACCAGCCACCACACGTCCCTCCCCCTGGAACAGACCGTCCACCGTCCGATCGTTGGCACCCTGACGCGTCTCCAACACCCGCGCCGGCACCAGCGGCACGATCGCCGGAGCATCGCCAGGGAGGCTGGCGTCGCCCATCAGATACTGCACCACCTCGCCGGCGGCGTGGGGCGCCCGCAACGGGCGGTCGATCGTGAACGGGTCGAGCGACACGACAACGGCCAACTCGACGTGGTCGCTGCCGGCGCCGATGGCCACGAGGTCGCCGACCGCGAACCCTGCCGAGCTGGCCACCGGCAGCGTCGTCGCCGAGGCCGTGAGCGATTGGCCGAGCAGCGCGGCCGCCGTGGTTGCCCCCGTCAGCGTGGTCGCCGGGGCGACCGTGACCGGGAGCGGGGGCCCCTCGCTGAAGCACTGCTCCTGGAGCGGCGACGGGGCCGCGGTGCCGTCGCCGCCGATCTCCACGAGGCCGTCGCCGCCCGACACGACCGGCACCCCGTCGCGGCCCTGCGACACGACGCAGCGCCCGACGTTGGGGGAGCCGTCGGGCGATGGTTCCAGCCCGAAGATCTCGGCGATCACGTTGGTGACGAACACAGGGATGCTCACCCGCAGGGCGGTCGAGACGCCGTCGCCGAGCGCCCGGCCGAGCTGCAGCCAGCCACCGTCCCAGTGCAGGTTGTAGTCGCGCGGATCGATCCACCGCGACTTGTCGACGTTGATCCGCGCGGCCCGCGGCAAGCCACCCTGGGGCGCGAACTGGGCAGCCGGCTCGTTGGGCTTGAACTGCTTGGCGATGAACTTCACGCCGCCGGCCACGAACGTCGCCGACTCCGGATGCTGGGCGCGTAGCTCGGGGTGCTGGCGCAGGAAGTCGATCAGCTGGGCGTGCTCCTCGGGTGACAGCGGCGAGCCGTCGGCCTTCGTGAACGCGATCGGGTCGATGTAGAAGGTGGGGAGACCCGCTTACACGCGGGTCGCGCCGAGACCCAAGCGACACCGCAAGGAACCTGAGCCGCGCACCGACCGCACTTTGTCGCAATGGACGCGCTGGTGGGTTGAGGATGGTCGGTCTGGTGTGCGTGTCCTCGCGCAACGCGATCACATATGGGGCTACGGTGCGCGGGCATGGAGGCGGAAGACACCAAGCCCTGCCCGTTCTGCGCCGAGACGATCAAGGCCGCTGCGATCGTGTGCCGCTTCTGCGGTCGCGACCAGCCAGCCACCAACCCGTCAGCGTCAGAGTCAGTTGCGTCACCACTGCCCGACCCGCGGGCGACATCGAGGACGGTCGTGCCAGAGGTGCCATTCGACGTCACCGTGGAAACGCGTCGCGGGCTGGTGATTCCATCCGTGGTCGCCGAAGCTCTGCGATCTTCCGGGCACGCTCAAGCCGCCCGCGACTACACGACCGCGGTCGCAGCGCTCACCACCGACGCTTACCAGCTTCGAGCGGAAACCGAACGCTGGGTTCGCGTTACCGACGCACCCGGCGTCACGCGTCCGCAAGCTGCGCCGCCGAGACCCGGGTGGCCAACCGAACGCGAAACCGCCGCACCCCTCGCCGGGACCCCCACCAGTCGTGCTGGTCGGAACAGCCGCAGACTCGTCGCTATCGGGACGGCCGCTGTTGTGGTCGCAGCCACTGCGGCCGGGATCGCGATCGTTGTGGCACGCGGGAGCAGCGCCCCCGAACCAGAGACCGTCTACTGTCCTGCTCAAGCCGACTTCGAGGCACTCGGCGGGATCGGTGAGTTCAACCCGGACCGACCGTCACATCGCGGGATCATGGGCATCCCCGAGAACGCGATCGTCGTCGGCTGCGACGCTGACACGCGCGCCTACGACGAGGCGACCGCTCGAGTCCGCGCCGGTTGGGACACCATGACCGAAGACCGGCGAACCGCCCAATGCGCCACCTACCTCACCCTCGGCGAGACCGCCTTCCTCGCCCAAGCGATGCGAGAAGGCACACCGCGAATGCACGCCGCTGCGTCGGTGGACTTCCTCGAAACCGTCTGCCGTTAGCGCTGGCTACGGCGGGATTGTCTGACAGTCACGCTCCGGCCGGCAGCAGAAGGAAACGATTGGGATTCCTGGCGATGGCCCCTAACTCGACGCCCAAGACGGTCGGAATCAGGCGACGCGGACACGGCGCCGTCGCGCTGGGCGTCCGCTCGTGGCGCTTGAGACCGCAGGCTTTTCACCTCGGTGTCACCGCTTGTCACCTGAAACGTGGTGACAGAAACCCTGAAAAACACCCCCATGTCACCGTGAAAACATCACGGCATGTCACCGTGAAAAGTCACAGTCAGAGGGGGGCGGGGGGGATCTGGCCGTGGACCCAGACCGGGATGCCCATCGGCATCAGGTCGTTCTCCCAGATCCAGTCCATCGCCGGCACGCTCACCCGCACGCAGCCGTGCGAGGCCGGGTAGTTGGGGATGCTGTTCGAGCCGTGCACGGCGATCCCGCCGGTGAAGTACTTCGGGCGGTAAATCTGCCCCAGGTCGCCTTCCCACCAGCCCTCGACCCGCTCGCGGTACACCTTGTGCATGCCGTTGCGGGTGATCGAGTCGCCGGTCTGGCGCTCGCCCGGTGAGTTCTGGTCGGGTTCGTCGTAGGCGATCTCGCTGCCGGTGGAGGTGTTGAGCACCCACGTGGTGACGCCGTCGACGACGAAGAACAGGAGTTGCCGCGGCTTGTCGACCTCGACGAGCGTGCCGGCGTCGGTGCGCCCGTGGGCCTTCTCGGTGACCGTGCTCAGGAGCGCCGCGGTTTCCGGGCCGAGTACGCCGTCGGCGGTGAGGCCGTGGTACTTCTGGAACGCCATCACCGCCTGCTGGGTGGTGAGCCCGTAGTCGCCGTTGGCTGCCTGGAGCCAGAACCCGAGTTGCAGCAGGCGCCACTGGGCACGTTCCGTTTCGGGCCCGTCGTCACGGCCGACGGCAACGATCGGCTGCTCGACACCGGGCACCTCGTACGGGTCGATGGTGGTCGTCGTGGTGGGCGCGACCGTCGTCGTAGTGGTCGGCGCGAGCGTCGTCGTCGTGGTCGGCGGGAGCGTGGTGGTGGTCGGGGCGACGGTGGTCGAGGCCAGTGTCGTCGGCGCCGAGGTCGGCTGCTCGGTGGGTGGCGCGCTGGCGACCGACGTGGTGGCGCACGCGCCGAGGAGGAGCGTTGCGGCGATCAGAAGAGGGGTTCGGGCGCTGCGCATTCGGTGGTGATCGACGTCGTTTCGGTTGGGCGTCCCAACACCGCTCGGCCGGTGAGGACTGGTGGGGAGGTGCCCGCCAGCCCGCCGTGTACTGCGCTCAACCATAGCGGCGGGCTGTGCCCAGGGGCGGTCAGGTCGAAACGGTTTGGTCAACGATTGGGCAACAGTTCTGTGGCAATTCGGTGAACGTCGCACGGCGTCCGTGGGATCGCCGCAAAGCCGACCGCGGCGAACGTCTCCGCGAGTTCGGCCGGCGTGGCGGTGCCCTCGGCGGGCAGGCCGAGCGAGCGTGCGAGCCGGAGCATCACGGCACGCGCCGGGACGCCGCGCTCGGCGAGGTCGGCCAGGGTCACCGCGGTGTGGGCGGGGCCAGCGCGCTTGGCGAGCCGCTGCCCGGCCGCGTCGACGACGAGTGGCACGTGGGCGTACTCGGGCTGCGGCAGTCGGAGCAGGCGCTGCAGTACGATCTGGCCACCGGTCGACTCGAGCAGGTCGTCGCCGCGCACCACCTGGGTGACGCCCTGGGCGGCGTCATCGACGACGACGGCCAGGTTGTAGGCGGGGACGCCGTCGGCGCGGGCGAGCACGACGTCGTCGGCCATCGTCTCGACCGGGCCGGCGACGTGGTCGACGAACGCGATCCGCTCGGCGCCGGCGCGCAGCCGCAGCGCGGCGGGGCGTCCTGCGGCAGATCGCTCGGCACGCTCGCGTGCGGTCAGGTCGCGGCACGTGCCCGGGTATCCGGCGACCGGCCCGTGCGGCGCGGCTGCTGCGGCGGCGATCTCGGCCCGGATCTCGCGGCGGGTGCAGAAGCACGGGTACACGCGGCCGACCGCGGTGAGCTCGTCGATGGCCGCCCGGTAGCGATCGAAGCGCTCGCTCTGGAACACCACCTCACCGTCCCAGTCGAGGCCGAGCGCGGCGAGATCGGTGAGTTGGGCGGCGGCGTGGGCCGGCGAGGCGGTCATCTGGTCCAGGTCTTCCATGCGCACCACGAAGCCGCGACCCGTGGCCCGGGCGGCGAGCCAGGCGGCAAGTGCGGTGCGCAGATTGCCGAGATGCAGCGCGCCGGTGGGCGAGGGCGCGAACCGGCCGGACACATGCGCCAGTCTGGCTGCGACGACGGCGCGTAACATGCCGGGATGCGCTGCCCCGTGTGCGATCGCCCGGTGCAGGCCGGGCAGCGTTTCTGTACGGGGTGTGGCACGGCGCTGCACGATCCGGGAGAGGGCGTGGCCACGTCGGTCGTCGCCGTCCAGGCGCCACCCGACAACGAGTGGGCCGACCCGGTGTGGGCACCGACCGGGAGCGTCCCCCTGCAGCCACCAGCGCCACCGGGCACCGACACCGCCGACTTGCCGGCCACCCAACCGGTGCGCATCGAGCCTGCCGAGCCGCGGCTGCCCGAGCGCGAGCCGGAACAGGTCCTGACCCCGTACGACTACGGCGGCGACGCGACGGTGGTGACGCCGATCGAGTCGGCGACGGGTGTGCTGCCCGCCGGGTACGGCGCTGCGCCGGGCGCGCCACGGCGGTTCGAGTTCCGCGTCACCGCCACGCTCGTGCTCGGCCTGGCCACGGCGGTGGTCGCGATGGCGGCGCTGTTCACCGACGTGCTGCGAATCGAGAGCAGCCGCCCGCTCACCGCCGCGCCCGACATGCCGGTGGGGTTCGGCACCGGCACGTGGCTGCTCGACGACCTCGCCGGCAACCTGTCGATCGCCGGGCTGTTGGCGGTGGTCGCGATCGCCGCCGGGGCAGTGGCGTCGGCCCTCGGCTGGACGTGGGGCAGCGGCCTGGCGGGCGGTGGTGGGTTGGCGTTCGGTGGCCTGGCCGCGTTGGCGGTCGGGTTGGCGCAGATGCCGATCGACGCCGCCCACGCGTACGCCCGGATCCCCGCCGATCCACCGTTCACGCTGTCGATCACCCGCGACATCGGCTACCACCTGTTGATCGCCGCGGCGGCACTCGGGTTGGTGTTGTTCTTCGCATCGTTCAACGACGCCCGCGACCGCCGCTCGGGCTTGAACCCGTGGATCGCTGCGCTCGGCGGCCTCGCCGTCGTCATCGCCGCCGCCGGGCCGCTGATCCACGAAGGCCGGGCGCGCTTCAGCGACAACTGGTATCTCGTCGAGGCGCCGGGTGAGCCGCCGGCGATGCTGCTCGCCGGGCGGGCGATCCAGCTCGCCGCGTTCCTGCTCGCCGGCTTGCTCGGGTTCCTGTCGGTGCGCCGCTGGGGCCTCGGGATGGTTGCCGGGGGCACCCTGCCGTTCGTGTGGTTGGCGGTGAGCACGTTGCTCGACCTCACCGATCGGCCGGTCGGGCCGGCATACCGCAACCCGGGCTCGGCCGAGGTCGACCTGCACGGGATCACCGTGATCGGGGTCGCGGCATTGATCTCGATGCTGCTGCTGGCCGCGATCGGGGCCTACGACCAGACGGTCCGCGAGCGCGTCCGCTGACAAGATGGCCAGCGTGAGCGCCCCGATCGAACTGCGCAGCGACAACGCCGCCGGCGTGGCTCCCGAGATCCTCGCCGCCCTGGCAACCGCCAACGCCGGCTCGGCGCTCGCCTACGGTGCCGACCCGGTCACCGCTGAACTCGAGCGTGTCGTGCGCGAGGTGTTCGAGCACCCCGGCGCACGGGTGCTTCCGGTGACGAGCGGTACGGCCGCCAACGCCCTCGCACTGTCGGCATTGACGCCGCCGTGGGGCGCCGTGCTGTGCCACGACACCGCCCACATCTTGAACTCGGAGGGCGGCGCGACCTCGCTGCTCGGCGCCGGGGCGCAGATGCGCGGCGTACCCGGCGCCGACTCGCTGATCGATCCCGAGCCGCTCCAGGCCGCGCTCGACGCCGCCTGGTGGGGCGACCCGCATCACAGCCAGCCGAGCGTGCTCTCGTTCACCCAACCGAGCGATCGCGGCACCGTCTATTCGGTGGCACGGCTCGGTGAGTTGGTGGCCATCGCCAAGCCGTTCGGGTTGCGTGTGCACCTCGACGGTGCGCGGCTGGCCAACGCGCTCGTCGCCACCGGCGCCAGCCCGGCCGACATGACGTGGCGCGCCGGCGTCGACGTGGTGTCGCTCGGAGCGACCAAGAACGGGGCCCTGTCGAGCGAAGCGATCGTCGCCTTCGACGCGAACGCCGCCGACGAACTCGTGTACCGCACGAAGCGGTCCGGGCACGTCACCAGCAAGATGCGGTTCCAGTCGGCGCAGCTGATCGCCTACCTCACCGACGGGTTGTGGTTGCGCCTGGCGAGCAACAGCAACGCCCGCATGGCCGAGTTGGCGGCGGGGTTGGCGGCGCTCGCCGAGCGCGGCGTGCGGCCCCTCAACCGACCCGACGTCAACATGCTGTTCGTCGAGCTGCCCGCCGCGGCCGTCGATGCGCTGGAGGCCGCCGGGGTGCTCTTCTACCGGATGGGCGCCGGCGGTTCGGGTGCGGCGGTCGTGCGCTTCGTGACGAGCTGGCAGACCACCGCCGACGAGGTGGCCGCGGTGCTCGAACGCGTCGCCGCCGCGGTCGCGTGACCGCCGCCGTCCTCACGATCGATCTCGGCACGTCGGGTCCCAAGGCTGCCCTGGTCGACGTCACCGGGACGCTGCTCGGTGCCGGGCGGGCACCGGTGCCCACCGAGTTCGGCCCGGACGGGGCGGCCGAGCAGGACCCCGAGGTCGTGTGGGAGGCCACCGTCGCCGCCACCCGGGCCGCGCTCGCGGCCGCCCCCGCCGGCACCCGGGTGGTGGCGGTGATCCCGTCCTCGCAGTACTCGTCGGTGGTCGCCGTCGACGCCGCTGGCCGGCCGACCCGCCCGATGGTGCTGTGGATGGACCAGCGCGGGTCGCCCAAGCGACTGCGTCGGCTCGGTGCGCCGCGCGCGAACCCGGTGCAGCTCGCCGATTGGTTCCGCCGCACCGGGTTGGCGCCGATCGAGTCGGGGATCACGCTCAACCACATCCGCTGGGTGCAGCTCGCCGAACCCGCCCGCTACGCCCGCACGACGGCATTCCTCGAACCGATGGACTACCTCGCCGTGCGGCTCAGCGGACGCGCTGCGGCGAACGCCTGCACGGCGTTGATGTACCTGCTCACCGACAACCGGACACCACGCCCGCAGGGCTGGGACCCGCGCCTCGTCGCGTACGCCGGCGTCGACGCCGCCAAGCTGCCCGAGTTGGTCGAGCCCGGCGCCGACCTCGGGCAGGTGTTGCCGACGGTCGCCGCCGAACTCGGCATCGACCCTGCCGCGCGTGTGCTCAGCGGGCTCAACGACACCCAGTCGGGTGCGCTCGCCGCCGGTGCCGCCACGGGTACCACGGCGGCCGTGTCGATCGGCACGACGGCCGTGATCGCGGCCCGCTGCGACCGCCATCGGGCCGACCCGCGCACCACCGTGTTCGCGTCGCCCGGCCCGTGCCCGGCGCCCGGCGCGGGGTACCTGATGTCGGCCGAGAACGGCATCGCCGGTGGCGCCGTCGAGCACGCGTGGCAGTTGCTGGACGAAACGGCCGATCCGACGGTGCGCTACGCGGCGCTCAACCACGCCGCCGCCGCGGCACCACCGGGATCGGGCGGTGTGCTGTTCCTGCCGTGGCTGCGCGGCTCGCTCGCCCCGGCCGCCGACGGCAAGATGCGCGGTGGCTTCGTCAACGTCGGACTAGAGCACTCGCGGGCGCACCTCGCCCGGGCCCTCTTCGAGGGCACCGCGCTCAACCTGCGCTGGTTGCGGGCCCCCGCCGAGCGCTTCGCCGGCCGGCGCTTCGACAGCTTCAGCGTGTACGGCGGCGGGGCCCAAAGCGACGTGTGGTGTCAGGTCCTCGCCGACGTGCTCGCCGCCCCGGTGCGCCAGCTCGAGCACCCCGGCCACGCCAACTGCATCGGCGCCGCGTTGTTCGCGTTCGCCCGGCTCGGCGACCTCGACCCGTCGGCGATCGCCGATCGGGTGCGGGTGCGCCGGACCTACGATCCGACGCCGGGCACGGCGGCCGTGTACGACGAGTTGAGCGAACGCTTCCAACATGCCTTCCGCCAGACCAAGCCGCTGTTTCACGCCCTGCACGACGCTCGTCGGTTGTTGCGCGGCGCACCGGCAGCCCCGACCGACGTTGCCCCGATGAGCGGAGGACCGACATGAGCTCCCTGTATCCCTACGCCGAGCGTTACGGCGTCCTCGACCGGATCCCGGCCGTCGGGTTGCCGCCCGAGGAGATCCGCCGGCAGCTCGTCGAGATGGCGGCCGCTGAGGACGCCGTCTGGGAGAGCGGCAAGGTGTCGGGCACGATGTACTGCGGCGACCACGGCCACTACGAGTTCCTGAACGAGATGTTCGGGTTGTATTCGCACGTCAACGTGCTCCAGCGCGACATCTGCCCATCGATGAGCCGCTTCGAGAGCGAGATCATCGCGATGACGCTGGCGATGCTGCACGGCGAGGCAGTGACCCGCCACGATCCGGACCAGCAGGCGTGCGGCACGATCGGCTCGGGCGGATCGGAGAGCATTCTGCACGCGGTGCTCGCCTACCGCGACTGGGCCCGCGCCGAGAAGGGCATCCGGCACGCGCAGATGATCCTCCCCGACACGGCTCACACGGCGTTCCTGAAGGGTGCCCACGTGTTCGACGTCGAGGTCGTCCGCGCCCCGACCGACCCGGTGACGACGCTGGTCGACGTCGACTTCGTGCGCGCCGCGATCAACGAGAACACGGCGATGCTTGTCGGCTCGGCCGGCAACTACCCGTACGGAACGATCGACCCGATCGGCGAGCTGTCCGACCTGGCGGTCGAGCACGGGCTCGGGTTGCACGTCGACGGGTGCCTCGGCGGGTTCATCCTCCCGTGGGGCGAGCGGCTCGGCTACGACATCCCGGTCTGGGACTTCCGCCTGCCCGGCGTGACGTCGATCTCCGCCGACACCCACAAGTACGGCTACGGCTTGAAGGGCACCTCCGTGCTCGCGTGGCGGGACAAGAGCTTGCGGAAGTACCACTACTACGCCGAGCCGGCGTGGAAGGGCGGGCTGTACGCGTCGGCCGGGTTGGCCGGGTCGCGTTCGGGTGGGCTCGTCGCCGCGACGTGGGCGGCGATGGCGTCGCTCGGTGAGGCCGGCTACCTCGAGCGGGCGCGGGCGATCTTCGCCACCTCGTTCGCCATGCAGGACGTCGTCCGCGGTCATCCGGAGCTGCGCCTGATGGGCGACCCGACGTTCTGCTTCTCGTTCACGTCGGACAACTTCGACGTGTACCACGTCAACGACGCGATGAAAGAGCGCGGGTGGCGCTTCAACGGCCAGCAGCTGCCGAGCGCGATCCACATGTGCGTCACCGGGCCGCAGACCCAGCCCGGTGTCGTCGACGCCTTCGCCACCGACCTTGCCGACGCCGTGGCCTACGCCCACGCCCATGCCGGCGAGCAGCCCCGCAGCGGCTCCCACTACGGCGGGGCGGGGACGTTCGAGGAACAGGTCGACCAGACGATCGCCGGCATGTACTGGTACCTCGACGTCACCCAGGACGGCCCGGCGGGAGCGCCGTAGTGAGCGAGCCGGCTGCCCTCGCGGCGCGCCTCAACTGGCTGCGCGCCGGCGTGCTCGGCGCCAACGACGGGGTGATCTCGACGGCCGGGCTGGTGATCGGTGTCGCCGCCGCCACCACCGAGCGCGCGGCGGTCGCCACCGCCGGGATTGCCGGACTGGTCGCCGGGGCGGTGTCGATGGCGCTCGGAGAGTACGTGTCGGTGAGCACCCAGCGCGACAGCGAACGAGCCATCGTCGAACAGGAACAACGCGACCAGGCCGAATCACCCGAAGAGGAGCACGAGCGGCTGATCCTGTTCCTCGTGGGCCGCGGCCTGTCGTACGACGTCGCCCACGCGGCGGTGCACCAGCTCGAGGCCCACGACCCGGTTGGCGAGCACCTCCGGATCGAGTACGGCATCCATCCCGACGGGCTCGCCAACCCGTGGGCGGCGGCGTTCTCGTCGGCGGTCGCGTTCATCGTCGGCGCCCTGCTGCCGCTGGTGGCCGTGATCATCCCACCGGCCGACTGGCGGGTCCCGGTGACGTTCGTGGCGGTCCTGCTCGGGCTGTGTCTCACCGGATTCGTCAGCGCCCGCTTGAGCAACTCCCATCCGGCGCGCCCGATGGTGCGACTCGTCGCCGGTGGCGCGGCGGCGATGGTGGTCACGTATGCGATCGGGCAGCTGCTCGGCACCACGGTCGTCTGATCGGGCGCGGCTCAGCCGAGTGCGGCGTCGACGATCAGCCACAGGCCGAACACGACGAACGTGACCGCGGCGCCGATCTTGATCGTCCGCTCCGGCAGTCGCGCCCCGAGTTGCTGGCCGACGACGATCGCCAACGCGTCGGCGGCGACCATGCCGAGCGTCGAACCGAGCCACGTCCCGAACATCCCCACCGCGTCGGCGTTGTCGGCGGCCAACGTGACGGTGGCGAGCATCGTCTTGTCGCCGAGCTCGGCGAGGAAGAACGCCCCGGCCACGCTGAAGAACACGCTGCGCTGCACCCGCCCGGCCTTGGCGACGTCGTCGTCGTCGAGCGTGTCGCCGCGCAGCGTCCACGCCGCGAACGCCAGGAAGGCGATGCCGGCGACGATCGAGATCACGCGGGTGGGGAGGGCGACGCCGAGGCCGGCGCCGAGGGCGACACTGGCAAGGTGCACGACCGCGGTCGCGGCGGTGATGGCCAGCAGGATCGTGACCGCTCGGTAGCGGGCGGCGAACGTCATCGCCATCAGTTGGCTCTTGTCGCCCAGCTCGGCGACGAAGATCAGCCCGAAGCTGATGAGGAATGCGTTCACGGTGACTCCGCTCGGTTGGGGCCCGGCCGGGAAGCTCCGTGGGGAACGCCTCGGCCGGGCATCGTGTGATGCCTGGCCGAAGGTCTTGCTCGCCCGCATGCGGGCCCGGGGACCGGGGCTCATCACCCAGCGTGTCGATCCTCCGGCAAACGGAGCTACTCCCCTTCGCCACCGGGCACGTTAGCGTCGCAGCGTGGCTGCACCTCAACCGGTCGATCTCGTCACCGGGGCGTTCGGCAACACAGGTTCGGCGATCTCGGCCGGCCTCGTGGCGCAAGGCCGCCACGTGCGCACGCTCACCGGGCGCGTGGCGGCGGGGGCGGGGCCGATCGAGGTGCACGGCTGGAACGCCATTACCACCGCCTTCGACGGTGTCGACACGTTCTACAACACGTTCTGGATGCGCACCGGCAACCCGGGTTCGGGCGGCCGCGACTACTCGCAGGCACTCGATCGTTCGCATGCGCTGGTGGCTGCGGCGACGGCCGCCGGGGTGCGCCGGATCGTGCACCTGTCGGTCGCCCATGCCGATCATCCCGACGCCGCCGAGTACCCGTACTTCGCCGCCAAGACCGACGTCGAGGCCGCCGTCCGGGCCACCGGCATCGCCCATACGATCGTGCGTCCGGCGCTGATCTTCGGCGGCGGGCCCGGCCTCGTCGAGCAGCTCGCCGGGGTGCTGCGACGCGTGCCGGTGATGGGCATCGCCGGTGACGGCAGCTACCGCATCCGCCCGGTCCACGTCGACGACGTCGCCCGGCTCTGCCTCGCCCACCCCGACGGCATCGTCGACGCGGTCGGCCCCGATCGGCCCACCTACGAGGAGTTCGTCCGCGCCGTCGCCGCCGCACTCGGGACGCGACGCCTGTTCGTGCATCTGCCGACGGGGATGGTCGTCGCCGCCGGGCGCGTGCTCGGAAAGCTCGCCCGCCAGGAACTCGTGACCGCCGACGAACTGCGCTCCACCGTGGCCGGCCTGGCCGACACGGACGGCCCGCCCACGGGCACGCGCAGCGTGCTCGCCTGGGTCGCCGAGCAGGGCCGGGCGCTCGGGCGCGGTGCCCCGGCCGACGCCCGCTAGATCGAGGCCGCGTCGAGCGCGAGCCGGCTCACCAGATCCTCGGCGAGTTCGCGCGACAGCGGGTGCGCGAACAGGTACCCCTGCCCGTAGTCGCATTGTTCGTCGCGCAGGCTGGCGAGCTGGTCGCGGCCTTCGATGCCCTCGGCCACCGTCGCCAGCTCGAGTGTCCGCCCGAGGTCGAGCAGGCCGCGCACGATCGCGGGTACCTGGGCGCGGTCGGTGATCGCGTTGATGAACGAACGGTCGATCTTGATGATGTCGATGGGGAACTGGCGGAGGTAGCTGAGCGACGAGTAGCCGGTGCCGAAGTCGTCGATCGCCAGCCGCACACCGAGGTCGCGCAACTGCATCAGTCGGGCGGCGGCCACGTCGGGGTCCTCCACGAGTGCCGATTCGGTCATCTCGAGCACGAGTTTGCGGGCGTCGAGCCCCGCCCGTTCGAGCGCCGCCGAGACCCTCCTCACGAGGGCCGGGTCGGAGATCTGGCGCGCCGACAGGTTGACCGACATCGTCGGGCGCACCTCCGGGAAGACGCGCTGCCAGCGGGCGGCGGTGCGGCACGCTTCGTCGAGCACCCACTCGCCGATCTTGATGATCGACCCGCTCGCCTCGGCGATCGGCACGAACACGTCGGGCGGTATCTGGCCGCGGATCGGATGGTGCCAACGCAGCAACGCTTCGAAGCCGACGATCGTCTCCGTTTCGAGGCGCACGACCGGCTGGTACACGAGCCGCAACTCGCCGCGCTCGATGACGTGCTCGAGGTCGGCGCGCAGCTCGCTCTGTTCGATCGCGGCCGCGCGCATGTCGGCTTCGTAGACGGTCCAGCGGGCCTTCCCCGCGGCCTTCGACCGGTACATCGCGATGTCGGCGTCGCGCAGCAGCGTCTCGGCGGTCGCGTCGTGGCTGGCGATCGCCACACCGATGCTGGCCGACAAGGTGAGCTCGTGGTCACCGAGCCGGAACGGCTGAGACAGTTCTTGGAGCACCCGCTCGGCTGCGGTCGTCGCTTCGTCGAGCGGGTCGTGGGCGCACTCGATGAGGATCGCGAACTCGTCGCCGCCGAATCTGGCCACGGTGTCGGAGTCGCGCAGCACGGCCGCCAGCCGCGCCGCGACCTGTTGCAGGAGCTGGTCGCCGACGCCGTGACCGAATCGGTCGTTGGCCGACTTGAAGCCGTCGACGTCGAGGAAGATCACCGCCGTGCCGCGCCCGCGTGCGGACTGCAGCGTGTGACTGACGCGCTCGTTGAAGAGCGCTCGGTTGGGTAGCCCGGTGAGTGCGTCGTGGAACGCCTGATGGGCGAGCTCGCGCTCGGCGAGCTTGCGTTCGGTGACTTCGTAGAGGTTGAGGACCACCCCGCCGATCGTCGGGTCGTGGCGCAGGTTGACGGTGCGCAGGTGGAACCACCGCGGCCGGCCCTCGTGGTCGGGGATCTCGAGGTCGGACTCGGCGCGCGCACCGGGCGTGGCCCAGAGCCGCTCGAGCTCACTGCGCAGACGCTCGCGCTGGTCGGCGGGGAGCGCCTCGATCACGTCGGCGCCGGGTGCCCCAAGGTCGTCACGGCCGAACATCTCAGCCAGCTGGACGGAGGCCGTGCGCGTGCACCCCGAGCGGTCGATCACGACGACCGCGTCGAACGAGTTGTTGGCGAGCACACGGTGGTAGTGCTCGCGCTCGACGATCCGACGTTCTTGCGCGTCGCGGGCACGCATCAGGCGCGTGTTGCGCAGATACGCGCACACCACCAGCACCACCATCGCCAGGCTGAGCGAGAGCACGTTCTCTTCGAGACCCTCGGCGTGGGCGAGCACGTGCAGGCCCGGCGGGATCAGCAGCGGCACGAGGTTGACGAGGATGCGCGCCGCGCCGACCGAGCGCTCGGGCCGGTCGAGCACGTCCTCGGTGCCGCTCGGTACGGCTACCGCCGCGGCGAGGGCACCGGCACCGAGCATCCACCCGGCGTCGAGCCAGGCCGTCAGAGCACCCTCCTCGCGCAGGTAGCCGATGTCGGCGAGCAGCCAGCACGCCGCACCGGTGAGCAGGAACGCTCCGGTTCGTCCGCGCAGCCGGCCGGTGGTGAGCGCGCTGAGGATCGCCGCGAGCAGCACCGCGTCGAGCACCGGGTAGGACACCCACACGAGACGTACGCCCGGCGATACGGACGTGTCGTCGAGGGTTGCCCCGAGGTCGACGAGGTGATCGATCACGACGAGCGCGACGGTCGTGAACGTGACCAGGTCGATCAGCCCGTCCACGTCGGGCGTGCGCCACCAGCGGGTGTGCGTCGACCGTCCGAGGACCGCCGAGATCAGCAGGACATAGGACGCGAGGTAGAAGACATCGGCCACCGACACGTCAGGCTCGTTGTCGACGGCCGCGATCACCTCCCAGACGAGGTCGGCGAACCCGCTCGCGGCCACGGAGGCGGCCAGCAGCACCAGCCCGCGGCGGGCGGTGTGGTCGTGACCGGCGAGGAACACGAACGCGGCCACGCCGGCGCCGGCGGCGGCGGCGAGGTAGGCGACGTCAGCGACCGCGCCCGCCCGCTGCACCAGACGGACGACGACCAGGGCGATGATGAACGCGATCCACCCGGAGAGCGGCGCCCACGGGTGATGGCGCGTCGGGGTCGCGTCGGGGCCTGCCGAGATCTTGATCAACACCGCAGGACCTATCGGTCACCGGACCGGGCCGGATGAGCCTCCGTGCGTCAATTCTTGCGGCGTCCTAACCCCCGCGCCCGCGACCGCGCCCATGGCCCGGCGGCTTGGGCTTGTCCTTCTTCGGCTTACCCGAGCCGTCCGTGTCCGGCCCGGCCGGAGGGGGTGCTTCGGCGGCCGGGGCGGCGGTGGTCGGTGCGGGTGCCGCGGTGACGGGCGCGATCGCGGCCGGTACGACGGTCCCAGCGACGGCGGCGACCGTCGTCGGCGGCGGCTCGGGCGTGGTGACGCTCGACGTCATCCCGTCGCGCTGGGCGAACACCACCAACCCGGCGCACAGTACGGCGGCGGTGATCAAGAGCGCGGCGACACCGACCGGGCGGCGCTCGTCGTCCACCGTGGTGGCCGGCGGTAGCACCGCCGTGGCGGCGCCGGTCGACGCCGCCCGAGACGGTGCGGCGTGCAACGTGCGCGTGCTCGACACAGAGGCCACGGTCGCCGGCGGCGGCACGCTCGGCGAGGGTGCGTTGACCGCGGCTGCGGCCAGGGCTGCGGCCATGTCGGCGGCCGAGGCGAAGCGCCGCGCAGGGTCGGGGTCGGTCGCCCGGAGCACGATCGCCGCGAGCGCGTCGGGTACGTCGGCGCGCCGAGTCCGCGGATCGAACGGAGCGTTCCGCCACGCGCTGGCGGCGGCGCTGCCGCGCGGGCGCCACCCGGTCAGCATCTCGTGCAGCACCATCCCGAGCGCGTACACGTCGGTGGCCGCGGTGAGTGTCCCGGCGGTGGCCTGCTCGGGGGCGAGGAAGGCCGGCGTGCCGATCACGGTGCCGTCGCTGGTGAGCGCGTCTTCGATGTCGTCGAGCCGTTTGGCGATGCCGAAGTCGGCGAGCAGCGCCCGCCCGGACGGCTCGACGAGGATGTTGGCGGGCTTGACGTCGCGGTGCAGGACGCCGCACTCGTGGGCCGCGGCGAGACCCTCGGCGACCTGGCCGGCGATCGCCGCCGCCGAACCGGGCGCCAGCGCACCGTGCGTGGCGACGTGCTCGGCGAGCGTTGCCCCGGCGACGTGCTCCATCACCAGGTACAGCACACCGTCGTCCACACCGGCGTCGTAGACGGTGACAAGGTTGGGGTGGTCGAACCGGGCCGCCGTGCGCGACTCGAGCAGGAACCGCTCGCGCGCCGCCGGGTCGGCCGAGCGGGCGGCCGCGTCGTCGAGCACCTTGACGGCGACGGTGCGCTCGAGATGACGGTCGGTCGCGGCGTACACCCGCGCGGCACCACCCGCGCCGATCAGCGCTCCGAGCTCGTAGCGGTCGGCGAGCACGCGGTGGTGCTCGATATCCAGCGTGCTGGTCACCTTGGACCGTTACCCGGTCGAGCATCGGTCAACGCCTCCCGGCGTGGGAAACTGCGCCCGTGAAGGTCCGGATCGGCGTGGGCTTGGGGGTCCGCAGCCGGCTCCACGGGCCCCAGTTCGGGGCGTACGTCGACACGGTCGAAGCGCTCGGGTTCGACAGCCTCTGGTTGTCGGAGCGGATCACCGGCGAAGCGCCCGACCCGGTCGTGGCGATGGCGTACGCCGCCGGACGCACGCAACGGCTCAAGTTCGGGATGAGCGTGCTCGTGCTGCCCGGCCGCAACCCGGTCGTGCTCGCCAAACAGTTGGCGACGTTGGCGGTGATGAGCGCCGGCCGCCTGCTCCCGGCGTTCGGCCTGGGCGCTCCGGATCCGGCCGAGCATCAGGCCTTCGGTGTCGCCCGCGAGGAGCGCGCGGCGTGGTTCGACGAGGCGCTCGACGTGCTCCGGGCGTGCTGGCGTGCGGACCGCGTGACCCATCACGGTGCGCGCTTCCACTACGACGACCTGAGGGTCCGCCCGCAGCCTGCGCGGCTCGACGTGTGGCTGGGTGGCAACGCGCCGTCGGAGTTGCGCCGGGTCGGCCGGCTGGCCGACGGTTGGTTGCCGTCGTTCGTGACGCCCGCCGACGCGGCGGCCGGGCGGGCGACGATCGAGCAGGTCGCCGCCGAACACGGCCGGACGATTCCCGACGACCACTGGGGCGTGCTGATCCCGTACGCCCTCGACGTGCCGCCGCCCGAGGCGCTCGCCCGGCTCGCCCGCCGCCGTCCCGACGCCGACGTGGCCGCGATCGTGCCGATCGGCTGGGACGCCCTGGCGGCACTCGTGGAACAGTTCGTCGACGTCGGCTTCTCGAAGTTCGTCGTGGCCCCGCTCGCCGAACCCGACGACTGGACGGCCCACCTCGGCGCCGCCGCCGAAGCCCTCCTCCCGCTCGAGACCTGACCCCGTACCAGGAGCGGACGACCCTGCGAGCGCCTGGAGACCGCCGGTCGCCGACGTCGAGCATCTCCGCTCCACCCGACGGCCCTGCGCGACCATGGGTGGGTGCGCACGTACAACGCGGTCGTGAACGGTGCCGGCCGGCCGATCGGTGCCTGACGTCGGGATGCGAACCGCTGACTCGAATCCGACCAGCTCGCCGGACGGGATCGCGATCGCCTTGGGCAACGTCGTCAAGCACTTCCCCGGGGCAGCGGCCCCAGCGGTATCGGGGCTGACGCTCGACATCCGCCAAGGCCACCTGGTGGCCCTCGTCGGCCCGTCGGGGTGCGGCAAGACGACGACGCTGAAGATGATCAACCGCCTGATCGAGCCGACCTCGGGGACGATCGAGGTGCTCGGCAACGACCAGCGCAGCCTCCCCGCCCACGAGCTGCGGCGCCGGATCGGCTACGTGATCCAGCAGGTCGGGCTGTTCCCGCATCAGACGATCCGTCGCAACATCGGAGCCGTGCCGGAGCTGCTCGGGTGGGACAAGCGCCGGATCGCCGAGCGCTGTGACGAGCTCGTCGATCTGGTGGGGCTCGACCCGGAGCTGCTCGACCGCTACCCCGCGGCCCTGTCGGGTGGCCAGCAGCAGCGGGTCGGTGTCGCCCGGGCGCTCGCCGCCGATCCGCCGATCCTGCTGATGGACGAGCCGTACAGCGCGGTCGACCCGATCGTGCGTGAGCGCCTGCAGCAGGAGTTGCGGGCACTCCAGGACCGTGTTCGCAAGACGATCGTGTTCGTCACCCACGACGTCGACGAGGCGATCCTGCTCGCCGACCGGGTGGCGGTGCTCAACGTCGGCGGCGAGCTCGAGCAGTACGCCGCGCCGAGCGAGCTGCTCGCCGCGCCGGCCAACGAGTTCGTCGCCCGTTTCCTCGGGCGCGAGCGCGGCCTGCGCCGGCTGGCGCTCTTGCGGGTGCGCGACGTGGCGACGGTGGCCGGGCCGGTGGTCTCCCGCGACAGCTCGGCCGATGCCGCCCGGGCGGCTGCTCGCGCGCACGGCACGACCTGGTTCGCGGTGGCCGACGGTGGGGTGTTGCACGGCTGGGCCGAGGTTGCTGCGCTCGATGGTGCGCAGACGGTGCAGGGGGTCGCGCTCGCGCCGTTCGTCGCCACGGTGACGCCCGCGACTCCGCTGCGCGAAGCGCTCGACGTGGTGGTCACCTCGCGTTCGCGGATGGCGGCGGTGCTCGACGCCGAGCGCTTCGTGGGCATGATCACGGTCGACCAGATCGCCGGCGGGCTGGCCTGATGCTCGCTGCCGACCGCGACTCGTTCGTGTGGTGGGACTGGATCGCCCGGCGGCCCGACGAGATCTGGCAGCGCACGGTCGAGCACGTGCAGATGACGGTCGTCGCCATAGCAGTCGGGCTCGCCGTGTCGGCGCTGCTGGCGATCGTCGCCGTGCGCTGGCGCTGGACGTACGGGCCGATCACGTGGGTCGGCAGTGTGCTCTACACGATCCCGAGCATGGCCTTGTTCGCGGTGCTGATCCCGATCACCGGGCTCGGCTTCGTCAGCGCTCAGATTGCGCTCGTCAGCTACACGATCCTGATCCTCGTGCGCAGCATCGTCACCGGTCTCGACGGCGTGCCTGCGGCGGCTCGCGAAGCCGCCGACGGGATGGGCTACACGGCGGTGCGCCGACTGCTGCGCGTCGAGCTCCCGCTGGCCCTGCCGACGATCGTCGCCGGCGTGCGGATCGCCGCGGTGACCGTGATCGGGCTCGTCACGGTCACCGCCCTGATCGGAAACGGCGGTTACGGGGCGTTCATCGACGACGGCCTCAACCGCCGCTTCTCGACACCGATCGTGCTCGGGGCGACCCTGTCGATCGCGCTCGCGATCGTCGTCGACCTCGCCCTGTTCGGACTCGAACGCTGGCTCACGCCGTGGCGGCGCGCCGGCCGTCGGGGGCGCCCGTGATCGACGCCCTCGGCGAGATGTGGTCGTTCCTCACGACGGCCGACAACTGGGGGGGCTCGCGCGGCATCTGGGTGCGCGGACGCGCGCACCTGTGGATCTCGGTGGTCGCCACGGCGATCGCTGCCGGGGTGGCGATCCCACCGGCCGTGGCGCTCGCCCACTCGCGCCGGTTCCCGCTCGTGTCCGTGGCGGTCGCCAACGTCGGCCGGGCGATTCCGTCGTTCGCCGTGATCGCGTTGGTCCTTCCGGTGAGCATCAGCCTCGGCCTCGGGCTCGGGTTCTGGCCGACCTGCGTGGCGCTGATCGCCCTGGCGATCCCGCCGATCTTCACGAGCACCTACACCGGCGTCGCCGGAGCACCGGCCGACGCCGTCGAAGCCGCCCGCGGCGTAGGCATGACCGGCGCCCAGGTGGTCCGCCGGGTCGAGCTGCCGGCCTCCGTGCCGCTCGTGATGGCGGGGGTACGAATTGCCGTCGTCCAGGTGATCGCGACGGCGACACTCGGGTCGCTGGTCGGCTACCAGTGCCTCGGCACCTACGTGTTGGAGGGCCTCGCCCGCCCGTTCAACGCGCGCGACCGGTTGCTCGGTGGGGCACTGTTGATCATCGTCCTGGCCATGGGCATCGACGCCGTGCTCGCCCGCCTGACGCGGCGACTCGCGCCCTGGACGTGTCCTGATTGACGAGTACCGTGACATCCAGCCACCCCGAAGGAGGGCCGCATGCTCACTCCCCGCCAGATCTTGATCCCGGGCGCCGTGACCGCCGTGCTCGCCCTCGCCGCCTGCGGCGACGACGACGAACCCGAGGCGATGCCCGGTCCGGCGACGGGCGCGCCCGCCACGGCGGCGTCCGACCCAGATGCCCCGGTCACGGTCGGCACCGCCGCGCCGAGCGGCGCCGGTGACGGCGCGGTGTGCGCCCCCGACGGACCCGAGATCGTGATCGGCGCCCAGGACTTCGGCGAGAGTGTGATCCTGTCCGAGGTCTACGGTCAGGCGCTCAGCAACGCCGGCTGCACGGTGCGCCAGCAGTCGCTCGGCGGGTTCCGCCCGATCGTGTTCGAATCGTTCGCTGCTGGCGAGATCAACTTCACCGCCGAGTACGCGGCGTCGGCGCTCGAGTTCCTCAACGAGGGTGCCGGGGAAGCCACCGGCGACATCGACGCCACAGCCGACCTGCTGCGCGGCTACCTCTCCGAGCGCGGCCTCGTCGGGCTCGCCGCCTCACCGGCGGTCGACTCCAACTCGTTCGTCGTCACGCCGGAGACGGCCGAGTCGCTCGGCCTGGCCAGCGTCAGCGACCTCACCGACGACCTCACGCTCGGCGGGCCTCCCGACTGCCCCGACAACCCGTACTGCATCCCCGGCCTGCAGTCGGTGTACGGCGTCGACTTGTCGGCGAACTTCGTCCCGCTCGACGGCGGTGGCCCGCTCACCGTGGCCGCCCTCGAAGGCGGCGAGATCGACGTCGCGATCCTGTTCTCCACCGACGGCGTGATCGCCGACAAGGGGTGGGTGGTGCTCGACGACAACGAGGGCCTGATCAACGCCGACAACATCATCCCGGTGCTGTCCCAGGAGTTGCTCGACGCCCACGGCGACGGCCTCGCCGCGCTGGTCGACTCGGTCAGTGCGGCGCTCGACACGGCCCAGCTCACCGAGCTCAACCGGCGCTACTCGATCGACGCCGAAGACGCCGACGTCGTCGCCGCCGACTGGCTCACCCAAACCGGCTTCACCTGACCCCACCCCCCGAGCGCCCGGCCATCGGCCAGCCGGCCGCGATGGTTAGTCGCCGGCGACGACGCCGAAGGGGGTGAGGTCGGCGGGCGCCACGTCGGGTTCGAGGGCGCGGCGGGCCGCCGCGATCAGGGCGTGGTCGGGGCGCGTGGCGGCGAGCACGATCAGGGCGTCGAAGGCCGCGCAGATCACGCTGGCCCCGAACACGAAGGCGTCGCCGTAGACGATGCCGTACGCCACCCACGACAGGTCGGCGGCGACGCCCAGCGAGAACCCGGCGACCGACAGTCCGGCCCCGCGCCCGCGACGGATCGTGAACGCGGCCTGCGGCGCCCGGTTGAGCGTCGACACGAGCGTCGCCGCGGCGCCGACCGTGACCGCCCCTGCGAACCCGAGCGCGACGCCGCCGACCATCGCGGCCCCGGCGAGGGCTCGGATACGCGGCTCGCGGCAGGCCCACACGGCCGCGGCCATGATCGCCACCCGGACCGCCGTGACGGCCAGGTTGACGCCGATCTGGCGCGGGTCGCCGACGAGCAGACCGTACGTCAACCACAGTTGCACGGCGAGCGCGGTGGCGATCGTGCCGGTGGCCGACAGCCCGCTGACCCCGCGGTCGGCGATCGGTCGCCAGGCGATCGGCGCGAGCATGCCGATCGACAGCGCCGGGCCGGCCCAGGTCGCCACGAACAGCAGCAGTTCACGCACGACCGCACACACTGCCGGTCGCCGGGGCGCTTTCCACCGGATCGGCGGGTGGCCGCGGCACCATCCGGCCGCACTGCCGGGCGCGGATCAGTCGGTGATCTCGAGCGGAAGTGCTTGGCCGCCGCGGAACACGGTGACCGGTCCGTCCTCGCTGACCACCGCGATGGTGGTGGACGGGTGGTCGTAGCTGAAGCGTTGCGCCGACCGGTGGCGCATCCCCCGTTCGGTGTCGCCGTGGCGTTCGGCTTCGTCGCTCGTCCGCAAGCCGACGCCGAGGTACATGACGCTCCCGTCGGACGTCGCCAGCGTGGCGAGGTCGTGCTGGGAGAGCGCCGCGAACAGGGCCGGGAAGTGGCGCCGCGAGGTCAGCGACAGGCGCGGTGCCCGCGACTTGGTCGCGACGTCGAGCGCGTCCCATCGGAAGCCTTCTTCGTGGACGACGATCGTGGCCCCGACGTGGGCCGGCGAGAGCCAGTGCACGGTGAGGTCGAGCAGCCCGTGGGCCACGGTGGGGTCGAGGTTCGGGGCGCCCTGCTGGACGGCGCCGACGAGCGCTGCTGCGGTGGGACGCTCGGTCCAGTCGCGGCCGTCCCAGGAGATCACCCGGCGCTCGGTGAACAGGCGTACCTGGCCGAGCACGGCGGTGCGCTGCACGATCCGGGCGCCGGTGGCCTGTTGCAGCCGGACCAGTTCCGACTCGTATTGGACCGGCCGGTCGAAACAGGCCAGCACCGGTGTGTCGTCCGGGCGGTGGACGAGGAAGGCCGAGCGCCCATCGGCGAACGTGCGCGCCATCGCCTGGGTCAGGCCGTCGAGCGGCACGATGTCGCCGACGCCGGCGGCGTCGTCGATCGCGCTGCCGTCGGGCATGACGATCGAGCCGTACAGCGGGCGACGACCCTCGAAGGCCGGAATCCGGCGGGCGTAGTCGAGGTCTTCGAGGAGCACGTCGCGCAGGGTCGCCGCGCCGTCGAGTTCGATGCCGTCCTCGGCCAGTTCCTCGGCGAGCCGCCGAGCCGACCCCGGCAATTCCTCGTTCACTGCCTCAGGTTACGTCGGCGCCGATCAGCCCGCTCGGCGGTTCGGTACGGCCGTCAGATGTAGTGCTCGGTGGGTGGGGGGAAGCCGTTGAAGCCGATCGACGAGTACATCGTGGTGTACGCCCCGGCGGAGAGAATGTCGACGTGGTCGCCGTCGCGGAGGCCGACGGGGAGCTCGTAGCCGCTCTTCGTGTAGAGCACGTCGGCCGAATCGCACGTCGGTCCGGCGATCACGGCCGGGCTGGTGGGTTCGCCGTCGCGGCTGGTGCGCAACCGGTAGCGGATCGCTTCGTCCATGGTCTCGGCGAGCCCGTGGAACGTGCCGCAACTCGACGCAGGTCGTGGTAGCGCTGTTCGACGTGGTCGACGTCGACCACCACGAACGGTGTCGGCACTGCGGTGGAAGCCAGGAACCGGTCCAGCTTCGGGGGCAACGGGACGGGGTTCACGTGAGCGGCTTCCAAGCGTGCAATGTCGTTATCACCTTCTCTGGGCGCCGTGCGCGAGGCACGGTCGGGTGCGGACCACCGGTGTGGTGGTGTGTCTCGGGTGAGGAGAACGGGGCGACGCTAGCGACCACTGGCCGGGTTGCGGCTGCGGCCGCCGACGCCTGCCGTGGCGCTCAGTCGTCGCGGTCGGCGAGGCGGTGCCGGGCGCGGGCCAAGTCGTCGGCGGCCTCGACAGCGACCCGTTCCGCCGCGG
>JAEZFY010000217.1 GCA_023417265.1 Actinomycetes bacterium
CGGCTTGCGTATACGGCGCCCCATCGCCGGGTGCGCCGGCGCCCACGATGATCGGCTGGCGTTGCATGGGTGACCTCCCGGATGTGACCGTAGTAGAGCGATCGGCCAGACTGGACCGCGTGACCGCCCTGGAGCTTTCCCCCCTCGACACCGTCGACGCCGCGATCGACGCATTGCTCACCGACCACGACCCGCGCACCACCGCCGACGTCGAGTTCCGGGGTGCCCGGTTCGATGCCGGCCTGGCGTGGGTGCACCATCCGGTCGGCGCCGGCGGGCTCGGGCTCGACCGCAGCCTCAACGGGCACATCGAAAAGCGCTTGCGTGCCGCGGGCGCCAAGCCCGCCGACCCGACGACGTTCTTCATGCACCTGGCGGGCCCCACGATCGCCACGCACGGCACGCCCGAGCAGCACGCGCGCTTCCTCCGCCCGATGTTCACGGGCGAGGAGAAGTGGTGCCAGTTGTTCTCCGAGCCGGGCGCCGGGTCCGACTTCGCCGGGCTCGCCTGCCGGGCCATCAAGGACGGCGAGGAGTGGAACGTCAACGGCCAGAAGGTGTGGAACACGCTCGCCCATCTCGCCGACTGGGGCATGCTCGTCACCCGCTCGAACCCCGACCTGCCCAAGCACAAGGGCATGACCTACTTCGCCGTCGACATGCGCGCCCCCGGCGTCGAGGTCCGCCCGCTGCGCCAGATCACCGGTGAGGCCGAGTTCAACGAGGTCTACTTCACCGACTGCCGGATCCCCGACGCGAACCGGATCGGCGCCGAGGGCGAGGGCTGGCGCGTGGCGCTGACCACACTGATGAACGAGCGCACGGCGATCGGCGGCGGCGGCGCCTCGCAAGGCGGCAAGCCGCGCCGGGGCGGCGCTGCCAACGACGCCGTCGCGGTGTGGAAGGGCCTGCCCGAGGAGGCCCGCACGCCGGTCGCCCGCGACCAACTGCTGCGCCTGTGGGTGCGCGGCGAAGTCGGACGGCTGCTCAACGTGCGCGCCGCCGAAGCCGCCCGCCAGGGCAACCCGGGCCCCGAGGGCTCGGTGTCCAAGCTCGAGTTCTCGATCTTCAATCAGGCGCTCTACAACTTCTGCATCGACCTGATGGGCCTCGACGGTCAGGTCGGCTACGACTACACGTTCCGCCGGCCCGACGAGCTCGACGCCACCGGCGCCGGCAAGGGCCTGCAGTACGCCTTCTTGCGAGTTCGCGCGAACTCGATCGAGGGCGGCACGTCCGAGGTGCTCCGCAACATCATCGGCGAGCAGGTGCTCGGGCTGCCCGGCGAGCCCCGCGTCGACAAGGACGTGCCGTGGGTGCAGGTGCCGCGCTCGTGAGTCAGCGCCAGCCGGGGTTCTCGCCGCCGCGGTAGCGGCCCATCGACACCGGCGTCGACCACTGCTTGCGGCCCCCGCCACCGGAGCGGGCGCTGAGGATCAAGAACGCGCCACCGACACCGAGCACCGCGGCGGCGCCGAGCACCACCGGCAGCGTGCGTTCGGCGAGCGGGGCGATCGCGCCGGCCCAGGTGCGATTGTCGATCGCCGTGAACAGGTGCACGGGGATCGCGTAGCCCCACAGCAGCACCGCCGCGGCGAACGCCACCAACAGCTCGCCGAGCCCGTTCACGAGCTCGCGGCGCTCGGGACGGGTGAACAGGCCGAGCGCCAGCATCAGCGCGCCGAGCGCGGTGCCGCCGAGCATGATCCAGCCGCCCATCGAGTCGAACGTGGCGAGCGTGCCGATCCGTTCGATCGGCAGCGTGAATGTGGCCACCTCGGCGGCGCGTTGGTCGCGCACGATCGGGATCAGCTGCGATCCGGTGATGCGGATCGGGTCGGAGTGCTTGCCGATGATGACCTCGTGGGCTTGTTCGAGGATCGGCGCGATCTCGACGGCTCCGAGCCGGTTGGTGAGCACCTTGGTCTCGAGCATCGCCGCCAGGTCGGTGGAGTTCGTGTCGAGCCGGGGCGCGGCGAGTGGCGCGATCAAGCCGATCAACTCTTGGCGGATGTCGGGGTCGGTGAGCATCGCCGCCGCCGAATCGACCGTGGCATCCGGGGTGAAGGCGACCCGATCGAGCCACCACGCGCCGAACGCGAGAGCGAACGCCACGGAGGCGATCAGCAGAAAGGTCGCCCCCAAGCTGCGTTCCACAGCCGGTGAGTCTGCCAAACCGGTGCGCCCACCTCCTATGTCGACGTTCGACACCCGCCTGCCGTCGGCGCGCGGGGGTAGCGTCGGAGCCGTGGTCGCGCACGAAGCACCAGCGGTCCAGCCAGTCGAGCGGTTCCCGGGGCGGTGGGTGCTCCTCTTGCGTGGGCTCACGCGCCGGTGCCCGTGGTGCGGCGACCGGCGGGCCTACTTCACGGGTTGGTTCCGCCGCCAGCCGACGTGCCGGGCGTGCGGCCGCGGGTACCGCCGGGGCGACCACGCCTTCGAGCTCGGCGCCGTGACGGCCAACATGATCCTGACGTTCATCGTGATCCTCGTCACGATCGGCGTCACGATCAGCCTCACCGCCCCGGACGTCCCCGTCGTGCCGATCATGGTGCTCACCGCGGTGATCGGACTGCTCGGACCGGCCCTGCTCTATCCGGTGGGCTACACCACCTGGCAGGCGATCGACCTGTGGATGCGGCCGCCCACCCCGGGCGAGCTCGCCGGCGAGCACGACGCCGCCCTCTGACATCGAGAGGAGCATCCGGCCGGCCGGGATGCTTGCCGAACGGGTGTTCGGTGAGTTACAGTGCTGTCATTCCACGCCGTCGCCAGCCGGCGTGGAGCTCCGGAACTGTGTGACACCCCCTCCGTACGGTGCCACACGTCGGGCGAAACCGAGCCCCGCAACCGGCACTACCCGAAGGGAACCACGCACGTGAGCAACGTCAACAATCTCAGCGCCGATCGACAGAAGGCGCTCGACATGGCGCTCTCCCAGATCGACAAGCAGTTCGGCAAGGGCTCGATCATGCGCATGGGCGAGAAGGGGACGATGGCCATCGAAGCCGTCTCCACCGGTGCGCTGGCGCTCGACCTGGCACTCGGCATCGGTGGCCTGCCGCGCGGCCGGGTCACCGAGATCTACGGCCCGGAATCGTCGGGTAAGTCGACGCTGGCGATGCACGTCGTCGCCGAGGCGCAGCGGATGGGTGGCGTATGCGCCTACATCGACGCCGAGCACGCGATGGATCCGGTGTACGCCAAGGCGATCGGCGTCGACATCGACCAGCTGCTCATCTCCCAGCCCGACACGGGCGAGCAGGCGCTCGAGATCTGCGACATGCTGGTGCGCTCGGGAGCGATCGACGTGGTCGTCGTCGACTCGGTGGCGGCGCTCACACCGAAGGCCGAGATCGAAGGCGAGATGGGCGACACGCACGTCGGCCTGCAGGCCCGACTGATGAGCCAGGCGCTGCGCAAGCTCACCGCCAACCTCAACAAGACCAAGACGATCTGCCTGTTCATCAACCAACTCCGCGAGAAGATCGGCGTCATGTTCGGCTCGCCGGAGACGACGCCCGGCGGGCGGGCGCTCAAGTTCTACTCGTCGGTCCGGCTCGACATCCGCCGCATCGAGTCGTTGAAGGACGGCGCCGAAGTCGTCGGCAACCGCACCCGGGTGAAGGTCGTCAAGAACAAGGTCGCCCCGCCGTTCCGGCAGGCCGAGTTCGACATCATGTACGGCAAGGGCATCTCCCGCGAGGGCTCGCTGCTCGACATGGCGGTCGACATGGGCATCGTCACGAAGTCCGGTGCCTGGTTCACCTACAACGGTGAACAGCTCGGCCAGGGCCGCGAGAACGCCAAGAACTTCTTGAGCGACAACATCGACGTGATGCTCGAGGTCACCGACAAGGTGATGACGGCCGCCGGATTGGGCGACGCCGAAGAGGCCGACGACGCCTTCACCGAGGCCGACGAAGCCCCGATCGACATCCGCTGACCGCCGGCAGTCGACGCGACGCGAGCCCGTGACGGGCAGCCGTCACCGGCTCGACACCGCCCCACGGCGGCGAGCTATCCTCTTCGCACCGAAGGGGAGTGATATCCATGTCCACCAGGCACGACGATTCGTACCTGGCCCATGCTGCGAAGGCGATCACCGAGCGGGAGCTGGCGACCTACGCCGAGCGCACCCGCCGATCGCAAGCTGCCACCGAGCGGGCCCGCAAGGTCCTCCCGGCCGGAGTGCCCTCGAGCTTCCAGGCCTACGACCCGTGGCCCGTCGTCGTGCAACACGCCGCCGGCTCGCGCATGACCGACGTCGACGGCAACGAGTACGTCGACTACGACATGGGCTTCGGCGCCCTGTTCGCCGGCCACCTGCATCCTGCCGTCGGCGCCGCCGTGCGCGCCCAGCTCGACTCCGGCACGCTCTACGTGACGCCCTGCGAGCTCGACGCCGAGGTGGCCGAGCTGCTCGCCGAACAGTTCGGGTTGCCGATGTGGCGGCCCACCAACTCCGGCACCGAGGCCACGATGGACGCCCTCCGGCTCGCCAAGGGCGTCACCGGCAGGCACCGGATCGTCAAGGGCGAAGGCGGCTACCACGGCCACCACGACGAGGTCATGATCTCGAACAAGCCGCCGCTCGACCTCGCCGGGCCGGCCGACGCTCCCGTCGGCGTGCCCCAGTCGGCCGGCATCTCCGACGGGGTCCTCGGCGAAGTCGGGATCGTGCCCTACAACGACCCCGACGCGCTCGACCGCGCACTCGCGGGTGGCGACGTGGCGGCCTTCATCGTCGAACCGGTGATGGAGAACATCGGCATCTGCCTCCCCGACCCGGGCTACCTCGCTGCCGTGCGCGAGATCACCGCCCGGCACGGCACGCTGCTGATCTTCGACGAGGTCAAGACCGGTCTCACCGCCGGCTACGGCGGCGCCACCACGGTGTTCGGTGTGCAACCCGATCTGCTCACGCTCGCCAAGTCGATTGGCGGTGGGTTCCCCGTCGGTGCGTTCGGCGGCAAGGCCGAGTACATGGAGCTGATCACCACCGGCAAGGTGCTCCACCTCGGCACCTACAACGGCAACCCGCTGGTCATGGCGGCCACGCGAGCCACGCTCACGCAGGCGTGCACGCGCCCGGCGATCGAGGCTGCGATCGCCCGCAACCAGCAGCTCGTGGCCGCCTGCCAAGCGGTGATCGACCGTTCAGGCGTGCCCGCCCACACCGTGCAGTTCGGCGCCAAGGGCTGCATCACCTGGTCGCGCGCCCGTGTCCGCAACTACCGCGACTACAAGGCCACGAACTTCGATCTCGCCTTCGCCCAGTGGATCCACGGCATCAACCGCGGGATCCTGCTCCCGCCCGGGCTCGACGAGCAGTGGCTGATCTCGGTGATGCACGACGAGCACGACGCGATGCGCTACGCCGAGGTGTTCGCCGAGTTCGTCGACGAACTGACCGGCTGAGTCAGAAACCGGCCGGGGCGCCGGGCTTCCAGATCATCAGGATCAGGCCGACGATCATGCCCAGGTGGGTGACCCCCACACCGGCCGAGAACTTGGCCCGCGCGCCCTCGGTGGTGTCGGTGATGGCGGGCTTGATCAAGAAGAAGCTGACCACCATCAAGATCGCCCAGTCGACGATCGCCAGCACGAGCCAGGTCTGCGACATCTTGAAGGCATCGTCGGACATGCCGGCGAGGCCCATACCGAACACCCACAGCAAGACGAGGGCCGGGAACGTGATCGTCATGTGCAGCTTGGCCAGCCGCTGTGGCGCGGCGTCCTTCAGGGTCGGGTAGACGAGGAGCGGGCCGAAGGCGACCACGGCGGCGACGATGTGGAGCAACCCCATCAGCTTGTAGCCGGTGGAGATCGGGAAGATGGCGAGCACGGGCGTCACCGTAGCCAGCGGATCAAGGCTGCTCCAATGCATCGAGGAGCGCGTTCTCGATCACCTCGGTGAGCGCTGGATGGATCCAGTACTGGCCGCGGGCCAGTTGTTCGGCCGACAGGCCGAACTGGATCGCGCCGACGAGCGGTTGGATCAGCGTGGCCGCCTGGGGCCCGAGCACGTGCCCGCCGACGATCCGGCCCGACGCCCGCTCGACGATCACCTTGGCGAACGACGTGTCGTCGACGAGGGCCCAGCCGTACGCCGTGCCGCCGTAGTCGCGCCGGCCGATCACGACGTCGAGGCCGGCCGCCACGGCCTCCTGCTCGGTGAGGCCGACGGTGGCGACCTGGGGGTGACTGAACACCGCCGAGGGCACGGCCGAGTAGTCGATCGTGTGCGGAGATCCGCCCGAGCCGAGCGCGCACGCAATGTTCCAGAAGGCAACCCGCGACTCGGCGTTGGCGACGTGCTTGAGCTGCCATTGGTTGGCGACGTCGCCGACGGCCCACACGCCGGCCGCGCTCGTCCGCATCTGCTCGTCGACCACGATCACGCCCCCCTCGTCGATCGCCACGCCGCCCGCCGCGGCGTCGACCAGATCGCTGTTCGGCAGCCGTCCGGTGGCCACGAGCAGGGCGTCGACCGTGACCGGCTCGACGCGCGGGTCGTGCAGGACGATCTCGTCACCGCGGCGCTCCACCCACTCGGGGACGCGCCCGAGGCGCAGGTCAACGTGCTGACCGAACAGCTCGGTGAAACGCGTCGCGATGTCGCGATCGTGATGGCTGAGCATGCTCATCGACCGATTGAACAGCGTGACCCGCGAGCCGAACGCGGCGAACACGTGGCCCATCTCGGCGGCGATGAACCCGCCCCCGATCACGCCCAGCCGCTCCGGGAAGCGGTCGAGACGCATGATCGAATCGCTGGTGTGAAACCCCGACTCGGCGAGGCCCTGGACGTCGGGCAGCATCGGTCGCGAACCGACGGCCAGCAACACGTTCGGGGCCGTGATCCGACGCACCCCGCCGTCGTTCAGTTCGACGTCGAACACGCGCTCGCCGACGAAGCGCGCGGTGCCCTCGATCAACGTCAGCCCGTCGGTGCCGTTGGCGCGATAGTCGCGGCCGCCCTGCGAGATCGCGTCGATCCGCCCGAACACCCGATCGCGGATCGCCGGCCAGTCGGCGCCGTGGAACCGCACGTCGACGCCCAGCCGGGCGCTCGCCGCCGCATCCGCCGCCAGATCGGCCGGGAGGACGAACATCTTCGACGGGATGCACCCGCGGTTGAGGCACGTGCCGCCGAACACCGGATCGCGTTCGACGAGGGCGATCGTGCGCCCGGCCAGCTCGGGCGGGATCGAGTTGCCCGACCCGCTGCCCACCACGATCACATCGAACTGCTCGGGGTTGGCGCTCATGGCGGCGAGGGTAACCGTCGCCCGAAGCGACGAACCGGCGGAACCGGGGCCGTAGCCTGGACCCGATGTCCGCCGCCGACACCCCGCGCCGCTACGTCGTGCGCACCTACGGGTGCCAGATGAACGAGCACGACTCCGAGCGCATCGCCGGGCTACTCGAAGCCGACGGGATGCTGCTCGCCGAGTCGGAGGACGACGCCGACGTGGTCGTCCTCAACACCTGCTGCATCCGCGAGAACGCCGACAACAAGCTCTACGGCAACCTCGGCCACCTCAAGCCGTGGAAGGAAGCGCGGCCGGGCCGCCAGATCGTCGTGTCAGGGTGCCTCGCCCAGAAGGATCGCGAGCTCGTCGCCAGCAAGGCCGGCCACGTCGACGTCGTGATGGGCACGCACAACGTGCACCGTGCGGTCGACCTGCTCGACGCAGCACGCGTCGCCACCGCGCCCGTCACCGAGATCTTCGACGCGGCCGTGCTCGACGACCAGGCGATGTTCCCGTCAGCCCTCCCGGCCCGCCGCGAAACCAGCTACAACGCGTGGGTCACGATCCAGATCGGCTGCGACAACAACTGCGCCTTCTGCATCGTGCCTGCCGTGCGCGGTGCCGAGATCAGCCGGCCCTACGACGACATTGTCGGCGAGGTGGCCCAACTCGCCGGCGCGGGGGTCACCGAGATCACCCTGCTCGGGCAGAACGTCAACTCGTACGGCCGCGACCTGCAGATCGCCGCCCGCCGGGCCGGCGATACCGGCGTGCTCCTGCGGCCGCTGTTCGCCGACCTGCTCCGCGACGTCGGCGCGGTGCCCGGCATCCGCCGCGTGCGTTACACCAGCCCGCACCCCAAGGACATGGGTACCGACGTGCTCGCGGCGATGGGGGCGACGCCCGCAGTGTGCGAGCACCTCCACTACCCGCTGCAGTCCGGCAGCGACCGGGTGCTCGCCCTGATGCACCGCGGGTACACCGCCGACCGCTACCTCACCCGGCTGGCCGAGGCCCGGGCGCACGTGCCTGATCTCGCCGTGTCGACCGACATCATCGTCGGCTTCCCGGGCGAGACCGAGGCCGATTTCGAACGCACGCTCGAGGTCGCCGCGGCAGCCGAGTACGACTACGCCTACACGTTCCTGTTCAGCCCGCGGCCGGGCACCGAGGCCGCCACGATGGACGCCGACTTCGTCGACCCCGGCGTGGCCGGGGAGCGGTTCCGGCGCCTGCGGGTGGTCGTCGAGCACAGTGGGCTGCGCAAGCACGCCGCTCGCGTCGGCATCACCGAGGAAGTGCTCGTCGAAGGCCCGTCGAAGAAGGACCCGACCGTCACCAGCGGCCGCACGCGCCAGAACAAGCTCGTCCACTTCACCCCACCGCGTCCGCTGCGCCCCGGCAGCTACGCCACCGTCGAAGTCACCCGCGCCGCCCCGCACCACCTCGAGGGACGGTTCGTCGAGTTGCTCGCCGAACCCGTCCATCGCACGCGCATCCCCGTCGCCAGCCTGTGAGCGTGGCGGGCCGCGTCGCGATCGTCGGCCCGACGGCATCCGGAAAGTCGGCGGTCGCCCTCCACGTCGCCGAGCAGGCCGGCGCCGACGTGATCTCGGTCGACTCGATGCAGGTGTACCGCGGCATGGACATCGGCACCGCCAAGCCGACACCCGCCGAGCAGACCCGGGTCCGGCACCACCTGATCGATCTGGTCGACCCGTCGGACGAGTTCACGGTCGCCCAGTTCCAGCACGCCTACCGGGCCCTCGACCCATCGGTCGGACGGGCGATCCTCGTCGGCGGCACCGGGCTGTACCACCGGGCCGTGCTCGACGAACTCGACCTGCCGGGGGAGTGGCCCGCGCTGCGCGCCGAACTGCTGACCCAACCGGTTGCCGCGCTGCACGCCCGCCTCGCCGAACTCGACCCAGCGGCCGCCGCCAAGATGGAACCGAGCAACCAGCGGCGGATCGTACGGGCGCTCGAGGTGACCCTCGGCAGCGGCCGCCCGTTCAGCTCGTTCGGGCCGGGCCTGGAGGCGTACCCGCCGAATCCGATCGCCCAGATCGGGCTGCGGTGGACCCGCGCCGTGCTGGCCGACCGGATCCAGCAGCGAGTCGACGAGATGCTCGCAGCGGGGCTGCTCGGCGAGGTGGCGCGGTTGCTCGACGCTCCGGGCGGGTTGTCACGCACGGCGGCCCAGGCGCTTGGCTACAAGGAACTCATCGCCCACCTGCGCGGCGACGTGGCCCTCGACGCGGCGGTCGCCCAGATCGTCGTGCGCACGCGCCAGTTCGCGGTCCGGCAACTGCGCTGGTTCGGACGCGACCCGCGCGTAGCCTGGGTGGACGTCGAACACGATCCGGTCGCCGAGGTGGCCCCGGTCGTGCTCGCCGCCCTCGAGAACGCATGACGAGCCATCCCACCATCACGCTGACCAAACACCACGCGCTGGGCAACGACTTCCTCGTCGTGTTCCACCCCCCGCTTCCCGCCGGCGATCTCCCGGCGCTGGCACGGCGGTTGTGCGATCGTCGGCGCGGCGTCGGCGCCGACGGGCTGTTGGTTGCCGAGTCGGCTGCCGGCTACGCCGCCCAGATGGTGCTGTACAACGCCGACGGCAGCCGCGCCGAGATGAGCGGCAACGGCATCCGCTGCTTCGCCCAGGCCCTGGCGATCCGGCGCGGCCCACGTATGGCCCCCGAGTTCACCGAGCAGCTGATCCTCACCGACGCCGGCGACCGGCTGGTGACGCTGCAGCCGGCCGAGCAACCCGACACGATCCTCGCGTCCGTCGACATGGGTGACGTCGGCGTGCTCGACGCCCCGGCCGGATGGGACACGCTCGGGTGCCACCCCGATCGGCCGGTCGCCCACCTGAGCCTCGGGAACCCGCACAGCGTGGTTGGCGTCGACGACGTCGACGACGTCGACTTGGCTGCGCTCGGCGCCAAGGTCCCGCAGGTGAACCTCGAGATCGTTGCTCCCGGCGCGGCGCCGCACGAGGTCCGCATGCGTGTCCACGAGCGCGGCGTCGGCGTCACCGAGGCATGCGGCACAGGAGCCGCGGGGGCCGCGGTCGCCGCCGCCGCCTCGTGGGGGTTAGCCACGCCGCGCGACGGGAAACTCACCGTGGTGATGGACGGCGGCAGTGCCACAGTG
>JAEZFY010000221.1 GCA_023417265.1 Actinomycetes bacterium
GGCCGACCTCGGCCTGCAGTCGGCGGAAGGCGTCGGCGACCTCCGCTGCGGTGGGTCGCCCAGCGGGGTGCTTCGCCAGACAGCGCCGCAGGATCTGTTCCAACCCGGCCGGGGCCTCCGAGCGGCCGAGCGGCGGCGGGTCGGCCACCATCGCCTGGCGCACGATGTCGGCCTCGTTCGGGCCGTCGAACGGCGGGGCCCCGGTCGCGAGCTGGAACAGTGTCGCCCCGAGCGAATACACGTCGCCGGCGGCGTCGCTGACGCCCTCCCGCAACAGCTCGGGCGGTGCGTACTTGAGCGTGAAGCGGGCCCCGCTGGTGTGCTCGCCCCCGAACGTCGAGATCCCGAAGTCGGCGATCGCCGGCTCGCCGTGCTCGGAGATGAACAAGTTGTGCGGCTTCAGGTCGCGGTGCACGATCTGGCGGCGGTGGATGTGGTCGAGCGCGTCGGCGATCTTGACGCCGACGTCGATCACTTCCGGCACGCTCAACCGCCCGGCGTTGCGGTACGTGCCGGTGTAGAGCTCCATCACGATCGCCGGCAAGGCCTGCCCGCCCCCGAACTCGGCGGTCGCCGAGTCGTACACCGTGACCACGTTGGGATGGCTCGACAGCTGTCCCATCACCTTGCATTCGCGCTCGAACGCCCGGCGCTGGCGCTCGTCGGTGAAGCCGGCGTTGAGGACCTTGATCGCCACCTCCCGGTCGAAGCGGCGTTGGACCGCGCGGTAGACGCGGCTGAAGCCGCCGGCGTCGATCGCCTCGATCACCTCGTAGCCGGGGATGCGGGGAAGGTCGTCGGGTGGCACGAGCGCGAGACGGCAGGCAGGTCAGCTGGCGAAACGGCGACCGGCCGCCGCGGGGCGCGGCGCGCCCGAGTCGAGCGCCGCCCAGGCGAGGTCGTCGCGGGTGATCAAGCTGTGCTGGATCGCGACTTGGACGACGGTGTCGAGGCCCTGGTCGCGCACGAGCTTGGCGGCGCGGAACTTGCGCTTGATCGACTGCAGCGAGTTGTCGAGGGTTTTCGGTGACACGTCCCACGTGGCGGCTACCTCGGCGTAGGTGGGCATCGGCTCGGCGAGCCCGAGCAGTGCGGGACGCGCGAACGTGACGAGAAAGTCGATCTCGCGCGGCGTCAACGCAAGGTCGACCTGGACCGTGAGGGTGCCGTCGTCCGCGCTCGCCAACTCGGCGTCGGGCAGCGCCGCCGCTTCGGTTTCGAGCACGTAATTGATCTCGTAGGTGGCACGTCCGGCGACGACCCGCACGAGCCCCGAGCCGCCGGCGAGCGCGTGCCGGGTGCCGGGCGGCAGTTCGGCGCGCGTGCCGTCGGCGGCGACCACCGTGAGGTGCAGCTTCGAGCCGACGTTGTGGACCCACCAGGCGTCACCGCTGCGCACGAACGCGCCGGTGCGGCGGTGGAGGAAGGGGTTGCTGTCGAGTTCGAGGTCGGCGTCCCGGCCGAAGGTCACGGTGCGCTCCGCCCGCACCGTCTCCCCGGCGAATTCCAGTTCGAGGTCGATCGGCGCAGCGTACCCGGGAACCGTCGCGAGATCGGGGGCGCCACCGCTGCCGAACGGCAGGATGGGTGTGTGATCCGACTCGACGACCTCACCGGCCGCGGCGCCAGCTGGTCGTTCGCCGAGCCGTGCGCGACCGGCCGAGCCGACGCCCTCGCCGACGTGCTCGCGGTGGTCGCCGCGGCAGAGGCTCGCGCAGCCGCCGGTGAGTGGGTGGTGCTGGTCCTCGCCTACGAAGCCGCGGCGGCCTTCGACGCGGTCGCGCGGACTGCCGCCGCGCCACCTGCCGGGGTGCCGTACGCATGGTGGCAGTCGTTCGCCGAACGCACCGTCGCCGAACCGCTCGCCCACGGCGAAACCCGGGTGGTGTCGCGAGCACGGCGCCCCGGACGCCTGGCCTACCCCGACGCGGTGGCGGACATACGCCGCCGGATCGCGCGCGGCGACGTGTACCAGGTCAACCTGACCGACCGGTTCGACGGCGAGTTCGCCGGCACACCGGTCGAGATGTACGCCGCCCTCGTCGGCGTTCAATCGTGCGCGTTCGGCGCCTACGTCGAGCTCGGCGACCGGGTGATCGCCTCGGCCTCCCCGGAACTGTTCTTCCGTTGGAGCGGCAACCGGATCGAGTGCCGCCCGATGAAGGGCACCACGCCGCGCCTGCCGCGGCCGGGCGACGACCGCGCCGCCGCCGCCGCGCTCCAGGCCTCGGCGAAGGAACGCGCCGAGAACGTGATGATCGTCGATCTCTTGCGCAACGACCTCGGCAAGCTCGCCGACACCGGGTCGGTGCACGTGCCGGAGCTGTTCACACTCGAGCGGTACGAGACGGTGTGGCAGCTGACCTCCACCATCACCGCCGACGTCCCCGTCGACACGAGCCTCGTCGACGTACTCACCGCCCTGTTTCCCTGCGGCTCGGTCACCGGCGCACCCAAGCTCGCGGCGATGGGTGTGATCGCCGAGCTCGAACCGGCACCGCGCGGTGTGTACTGCGGCGCGATCGGGTTGCTCGCGCCACCCGGACGAGGCGATCGGGCGGTGTTCTCGGTGCCGATCCGCACCGCCGTGCTCGACCCGGCCACCGGCACCTACGAATACGGCGCTGGTGGGGGCGTCACGTGGTCGTCGGACCCCGCCGCCGAAGATGCCGAAGTGCGCGCCAAGGCGCGCATCCTGACCCGCTCGCGACGTGAACTGGCGATCCTGTCGACGCTCCGCAACGACGCCGCCGGGCTGAGCAACGCGGCCGCCCACCTCGATCGGATGGGCGCCTCGGCGGAGTGGTTCGGCTACCCGTTCGACCGCCCCGCCGCCGAACGAGCACTGCGCGGCGTAGCCCCGGCGGCGACACCCGAACGGGTGCGCCTGCTGCTCGCTGCGGACGGGACGTTCACGGTCGAGCGGGCGCCCCTCGTGGCAAGTCCTGAGCCCGTGCGGCTCGCGATCGACACCGAGGTGACGGCCGCCGACGACCCGTACTCGTGCCACAAGACCACCTGGCGGCGGCACTACGACGCTGCCCGCAGCCGCTTCCCCGACGCCGACGACACGGTGCTCGTCAACACCCGCGCGCACGCGATCGAAACGACGACCGCCAACCTCGCCTACCGGATCGGCGGCCAGTGGTACTGCCCGCCCTTGAGCGACGGCGGGCTCCCCGGCATCGGCCGCCAGGCAGCACTCGACCAAGGCCACCTCGTCGAACGCTCCGTGCGCGCCGCCGACCTCGCCGCCTGCGACGAACTCGCCGTGATCAACGACCTGCGCGGCTGGCGGCAAGCCATCCTCACCGCGCCCCCGACCCGCTAGCGCGGCGGTGCCTCCAGGAACTCTCGTCGGTCATCCGCCCCACGATGGTTGCCGAGGGCACTCGGTGGGG